>JBAZFO010000023.1 GCA_041653315.1 Candidatus Micrarchaeia archaeon
GGGCATTTTTTAAAAATTTTAATAAATGTTTCATCTTCAAAAAATTGATTTAATAAAGATTTTAGATTTTTATCATTTATGCTGTTAATATATTTTTTTAATTCTTCATACATTTCTTCAATATTTTTATCTGTTATTGGTATAAAATCTTCTAAATCATATTCTTTAGTTATTTCTATTTTTCCTTCTGGTTCATTAACATCTATTTTAGTCTTTTTTTTATATTCTCCAACATTCCCCTTTATTCTTATTACATCATTTTCAGAAAAACTTTTGTGAATTTTTTCTGCAATTGTTTTATCAAAATTTCCCCAATATGTAACTTCGATTTCTCCAGTTTTATCAGCAACACCCATTAGAAACATTAATCCATTTGTATATTCTTTAATTGGATGTTTATATTTAACAGAAAACAAAGAGTCAACTTTTTCTCCTATTTTTAAATCTTTAATAAATTGTTTCATATCTTCACCATGTTTTATTTATTTATTAATATTTATATAAGTATTTAATTAAAAGTATCTAATATGGAATGGAAGGAATTTAAGAAAGATAAATTAAATTATTTACAAGATCATTTAGAAAAAGATAAGGTCGATTTAGATATTTTAGATTTATTAAATGAAATTAATTCAAAAGAAGATTATGTTACTTCTTCATCTTGTTATGGCAGACTGTCTTTATTAGAGATAGATAAAAATAAAAAAGATGCAAATTTTTATATGAAATGGCATAGATTGGTAACTTTTGATGAAGTAAAAAAAAGCATTAAAGAGTATAAGGGGGATAAAAAAATATGGTTTAATTGTGAACCGTTTATATTACATATTTTCACAAAAGATTTAGAATCTGCTAATAATTTTTTAAAAATATGCAGAGAAGCACATTTGAAAAGAGGGGGGATATGGATAATAAAAAATTTTCCTTTTATAGAAGTTTTTGGTACTAATTCTTTTTCTCTGCCTATATTTGATAAAAAAATTTTAATAAGTGAAAAATATTTACAATATTTAGTTAAAGAAAGTAATTCAAAATTATCTAAAAATTTTAAACAAATTGATAATTTATTTGAAATTATTAAAAATAAATAATTTCTTTTTTTCTTTTTTTATAAATTCAAAAGATTTTAAAAAAGAATTTGTATATTTATGTCTATTTTTTTCTAAGTCTTCGATTATAGATTCAATATCTTTTTTTTCATAATTTTGGAATTCCAATGGATTTAAAGTAATTTCTTTTTCATTTTTTATCTCTGTTGTGTATACTTTATGAAAAACTAAACATTTTTTATATTCAATTTTAAAACTGCCAACTTCCTTTAATTCTTCTTTTTTAATACCTAAGCATTCCCATAGCGCCCTTTTAGCTGCATCTGTGTATTCTTCATATCTTTTAACATATCCAGTAGCAGAAGAATGAATCATATTAGGAAATTTCACTTTATTCATTGAAAATCTTGGGAGTACAATTCTTTTATCTGGTAAAAAAACTAAAATATGAACGCATCTGAATGACATATCTAATAGTTCGATCTCAGATTTTCCGCCCCACCCCATAATTTCATTTTTTCTGTCAACTATTATTAATGAGTCATCCATTATTCATTTAGTTATAAATACTCTTTTAAATTAATTGTAATAAAATATTTTTATAGAGGTAAATTTTTTGTTTGTAATGATCTTCGTCGGGGTGGCGGAGCGGTCAAACGCGCGGGACTCAAAATCCTGTGGCTTAGTGCCTACGAGGGTTCAAACACCTTTCTTTTCTTTAAAAAGAAAAGAAATCTGTACCAAAGAAAAGAAACTTAGTATTGAAAATCCCTTCCCCGGCATTTTTAGGTTCTAATCACAATTTTAAACCTTACGTCATAAAGTATATTTATTACTGGTGAAATTATGGAAGTTTTAACTTTAAATTCATTAATGGGATTTAATTTTCCATCTGAAGGTTCCTTCTCCTTATTTGATATTGGGTTATTAATTCTAATCTTTGGAATTTTATTAGTAGTTTTGAATATTTTGATTTATATTTTTAAAAGGATGACAGTACACATAACGGAAAAAACTAAAATGACTTTAGATGATAAATTATTTTCCAATATTATAAAACCATTTAGATTTTTTAGTATAATTATAGCATTATTAATTGCAGTTTATTTAGTTTTTCCAGAAGCATTATTTTTTAAATTATATGAATTAAATTCTCATATTTTAACTTTAGAAAGTATTTTTATTATCTTATTTATATTTGGATTTACATATTTAGTTAATAATTTAATATTGGCTGTACTTAGCTGGTATAAAGATGAAGTAGCACCAAAAACAAAAACTAAATTTGATAATCAAATGATACCGATTATTAAAAAAATGACTTCTATAGTAATTTATTCAATTGGTATAATGATTGTTTTGGATTTAATTGGAATTGAGATTGGCCCATTATTAGCAGGGTTAGGAATAGGTGGTTTGGCTGTTGCTTTAGCTCTACAAGATACGTTATCTAATTTTTTTGCAGGTATGTATATGATAACAGATAAACCAATAGAAAAAGGAAATTATATCTCATTTGATGGTTATGAAGGTTATGTTGAAGAAATAAGCTGGAGAAATACTAAAATTAGGTCTTGGGATAATAATTTAATTATTTTACCAAATTCAAAATTAAGTCAAACAACATTAGTAAATTATTCTAAACCTAATAAAACAGTAACAAGAATATTAAAAATAGGAGTTTCATATGACTCTGATCCAGATAAAATAGTGAAAGTTTTAGAAAAAACAGTTAAAGATACTTTAAAATCAACAGATGCAGGTGATTCCAATACAGTTCCAATTGTTAAATTTTCCGATTTTAAAGATTCAGCAATAGAATTTAAATTAATTTATGGAGTAATTGATTATACAAAAAGATTTTCTTTTGAAGACGAATTAAAATTAAATATTTTAAAAGAGTTTAAAAAGAATAATATTGAGATTCCATATCCTATTCAAACAATATATTTAAAAGAAAAAGTGAGGAAAAATAAGAGGTGAAATAAATGAATAAAACAACAATAAATGCTTTAATTGAAGGCGGTTCAGCAACAGCAGGTCCACCATTTGGTCCAGCATTAGCTCCATTAGGCGTAAATATAACCGAGGTCATTAAAAAAATAAATGATTCTACCAAAGATTTTAAAGGAATGAAAATACCAATAAAAGTAATAGTAGATAAAGATACAAAAGAAGTTGAAGTAGAAATAGGTTCTCCCCCAACATCAGAATTGATTAAGAAAGAAGCAGGATTAAAAAAAGGAAGAACAGAAAAAGATAAAATAGCAGGTGATATTTCTTTAGAAAAAATTGTGAGTATCGCTAAAAAGAAAAAAACAGGGATTTTAGGCAAGAGCTTAAAAGATATGACTAAAGAAGTTTTAGGAAGTTGTTTATCTTTAGGTATTACTTGTAATGGTAAGAGTCCTAAAGAAATAACTAAAGAGATAGATAAAGGAGAACATAATTCTTTATTTGGTGGAGAATAATGAAAAAAATATTTTTTATCTTTCTTATTTTATTTTGTTTTTCTTTTGCAAATACTTGGGAATTGAATTTGAATTCCAAAGTCCAGACTAATATTGAGATATACAATAATTCTATTTTTGCAGGATGTATAAATGGAGATTTGGTTTCAATAGATTTACAAAAAGGAAATTTAAATTGGAAAATAAGCCATTCTATTGTACCAGAAAAAATATTGATTTTTAATGATTTAATAGTTTTTTATGGAGATACTTCTGCTTATTTTTATTATTCAAATGGGACTTTAAATAAGATTTATAGTTTTTCATCAAAAATATATGGTGCTTCTGTTTACGATGAGGAAATATATTTTACAACTTTGGATGGGGTTTATATTTTTTCTAAAGATATTTCTTTAATTTGGGATAAAAAAATAAATTGTATTAAAACTAAACCAATTATTGATGAATATTTTGTTTATTTTAATTGTAATAATAAAATATATGCATTGGATAAAGTAAATAAAAATATTTTATGGGAAACAGATATTGGACAAGTGATTAGTTTTGAAAAAGGGGATTTAAGATTGTTTGTAAGTACTGCAGATAATAAAATTAAAACTTTAGAACTTACTGAAGGAAAAGAAGTTTGGAATTATAAAGCAGGGGGATGGATAACAGAAATAGAAAGTGATAATAAATCTGTATTTTTTATATCAAATGATTATTCTGTTTATGCGTTAAATGCAGATACTGGAAATTTAGTCTGGTCTACATATATTGGTGATTTAACCAGATTAGAAATAAATGAAAATATTGTTTTGGTTGGAACAAAAAATAATAAAATATTTGGTTTAGATAAAAATACAGGAGAAGAAAAATTTGTTTTATTTACTTCAAATTGGCCTGAAAATTTAAAGATTATTAATGACACTGTATTTTATAGCACTTTAGATAGAGATATATTATCCCATAATATTAATCACGTTTGTACTTTTGAATATCCAAATGAGAATTCATTAATTGGATCTTCTGAGTTTGAGTTAAAAGGAAAAGTATATTCTTTAGATAATTCAGTAAAACAAGTTGAAATATTTTTAATTGGCGAGGATAACCAAATAAATAGTATTGCACAAGGTGTTGATAATTGGACTGCGTATATTGATCCGTATTTTATAAAGGATGGAATGCTCGAAGTTTTATGCAAAGTCTACCCATATGAAAATACAATTAAAAGACAGTTAATTAAAACTCCTCAGGTTTCATTAATTGAAGAAATGGAGATTAAATATCCTTCTAATGTTGAAGTTCAAGAAACTTTCCAAATTTATGCTTTAAATAAATATGATAGAGTTATAAATGATATTAAAATTATTTATGAAGGAAATGAGTATGTTTCTATTAATGGATATATTACTATGTTTTTTGACACCCCAGGAATAAAAGAGATTGAAATATCTAGAAAAGGATATAAATCACAAACAATTCAAATTCAAGCTGGAAATTTACAAAGCGCAGATGATTATACCTTATTTTATTTGGCTGGGATAATAATTCTTATCATAGCAGTTATATTTTTAATAAAGAAAATAAAAAAGTGATTTAATGAAAACAATTTACTTTTACAAGGATATAAATGCAGAGTTCACTGCTGAAAAATTAAGGGAAAGAAGTAGAATGAAAGGATTTGAGTTTATTGGAGTTAAAGTTAGTGATATTAAGAAAATTAAAGGAAAAGCAATTCTTATTTGGGGAAATGGAAACAAGCATCAGTTATCGTATTATTTTGATTGGCCTGATAAAGATGAAATTACAAAAATTAATATTGACCAGCACACAGATTCTTTGTTGAATCACTGTGAAAAGGGGATTAAATGTTGGAATCACTTTTATTTTTCTATAATAAAAGAAAAAAGAAAAGGAAAGATTATCCTGCCTGATTATTATAAAGACCAAATATATAAACTTCCATTAGATTATAATAAACTTGATTACCTAGATCCAAACAATCCAATAATTGAAGGAAACATTCAACTTACTATTGACTTGGATGTAATTGATAGTATACCTGTACTTCCAGTTTATCTAAGTTATGAAGGAAATGGCTTGAGTAATGAAGAGTTATATGATATTATATATAAACTTTTTAACAATAGTGGAGAACTTGTGCGTTTTGATATTGGAGGAATTTGTAAAAACAGAAATGCGTGGAAAGCAACTGACTTAAAAGAAGACGCAGAAATAATGAAAAGAATTTACTCAGATAAAGGGTATAACAAGGTAATTGATATTTTTGAGCATCTTATTCTTGAAGCAAATGAGAAGATGGAAAAAGATTAATATTATTATTTTCATTTAATCAACCTTTTATTTTAATTAATTATAAAAGATAAAAGAAGGATATATATTTTGGTTTTTATTCGGGATTATTTTAATGATTTAAAAAGACATAAATAAGAAAATAAAAACAATAGGTTGAAAATTAAGTAATTTTTACTACTCTTTATTTTTTTAATAGTAACAATTTATGAAAAATGAGTAAAAAATGATTAAAAACCATAGCGAAAAGTATATAAACCGCAAACACCCCAATAAATTTAGAAATTAACAAAGAAGGTGATTAAATGCATATAACAGTAAATTTTGAAGGTTATATTAAAGATATAATAGAAAATGCTATTGAAAAAGGTCTTGCTAAAACAAAGACTGAAGCACTTAGATTAGGAATATTAGAATTAAATGATAAATATAACTTATTAAAAAATGATGAAGAAATATTATTTCTTAAAAATAAATTAGAAGCAATAGATAATCAAATAAAAGCAGGCAAATTAAAAGAAGAAACAGAAGAAGAAGTTGCAAAAAAATATCCTGAATTATTTTGAAGGTAATCAAATGGAAAGTGAATTTTATAAAATAAAATATGCTTTAGGTTGGGATATGCATTATTCGAAAATGGATAATTCTCAAAGAATTCCAATTGCAAAAAAGATCAAAAAATTAAAACAAAAGAAAAAAACAAGACATTTACATTATGGATTGCAATTTTCAGTTGATGAAGTAAATCAATATAGGATTGTTTATAAAATATTTGAAAAAGAAAAATTCGTACGTATTTATTTTATAGGTAATCATAAACAATATGAAAAATGGTTAAGGGAATAAATTTAAATATTTGAATTATTCTTAAGAATTTTATCTAATTTTTTCCAGTCTTTTCCAATAACAATTGGTTGCAAGGCAATTAATTCTTCTCTATAATTTAATCCTTTTGGAATTTCATTTAACAGGAAAATAGGTATTTTTTTATAAAAAGCCAAACCCATTTCCATAAACGCGCTTCCGCCAATGTATCCCTTAATATTATTTTTATCAAAATTAGCTATATATATCGCATCTGATTTATCAATTTTAGAAAAATGGTCCTCTATTAATCCATACATTTTTTTTGTAAGTGCTGTTTCTTCTAAATGGTGATAGTCAACCATACTTGGTAAAAACACTTCATATCTTAATTCTTCAAGTTCTTTTTTAATTTCAGGTAATCTATCAAAAAATCTAGAACTTGAACATAAAGTAATCTTCATAGTTTTTATTTATTTGGAAAGAAATAAATTAGTTTCTTTTAATAAGATATCTAATGAAAATTGCGGTTACTTCAAAAAATAAAATTAAATTGAATGCAGTTAAAAATGCATATTTTTCAATAGGAATTAAAACTGAGATAATAGGTTTTTCTGCTAATTCAAGTGTTGGTGAACAACCAGTGAATGAACAAACTATTCAAGGAGCAAGACAAAGAATAGAAGATATAAAACCACAAGTTGAAGAAACTTTTGATAGAATTATCTCTATTGAAAATGGAATTTTTAAAGAAGATAATGAATGGAGAGATAAGGCAGTTGTTGTTTTACTAAATTTAAAAACAAAAGAAGAATCTATTGGCTATTCAGATTATATTGTTTTTCCAGATAAATATGTTGAAAAAGCACGTAAAATAGGTTTTGATAAAATTACTGTAAGTGAAGTAATGTTTGATGATGATTATATTTTAGATTCTAAAGATCCGCATAAGTGTATTTCAGGTATTCCTAGACAAGTTTATTTAGAAGATACTTTGAAAAAAATTGTAAGAGAAGTAGAAAAGTAATTATTCTTCATCAGCTTTTTTAAATACTTTAACTGTGTCTGCTTTAATTGTAACTGGAATAGGTACTGCTGCTTCTATTAATTCAACTGTTAATTCTTCTTTGTTTTTATCTACACGCATTACTTTTGCTTTTTCTCCTTTAAATGGACCGCTTATAACTTCAACTAAATCATCTTTGTTAATAGATAATATTGGTGGTTTAGCTGCTTCAATTAATCCATCAATTTCATTCATACCAATTGTTTTAGATAAAACTCCCCTAATATGTGGTAATCCAAAAATAGCTTTTCTTATATCTGCTTCATTTTCAGCTTCTATAATTATATATCCTCTTAAATCATCAAATACTGCTATACTTTTGATTGAATGCGCTTCTTTTTTTATTTTTTTAACTAGCATGTCTGCAACGACATGTTCTTGTCCTGTTGTAACTCTTGATGCATATAACATAAATTTCACCTATGGTATTATCTGAAATATAAACCAAATTATTAATCCAATAATTCCTACTAAAATCATTCCAATTCCTGAAATTACTGCTATTTGTTTAAATTCAGTATATTTTGGTTTATAAAAAGTATAAAATATCCTTCTTGATTGTCTTATAAAATCTATAAATCCCATTTTATCATCCTCATCCTACTAAATCTAAATCTAATTCTTCTTCAACTGATTTTCTTTCTAAATTTTCTAATGTATATTTAGGCATTTTTGTGCCTGCAATAACAACTAATACTCTTAATGTTGATTTTTTAATATTATCTTCAATTCTAGCCCCCCAGATTATATGCGAAGAAGGGCTTATTCTATTTGATACTTCTTTCATTATTATTTCAGCTTCTTTTAAAGACATATCTTCCCCGCCAATTACATTAATTAATGCTTTATCAGCAGTTGTAATGTCTATATCTAATAATGGTGAGTTTAATGCTGTTTCAATAGCAATCATTGCTCTTTGGTCTGGTTTAGCTTCAATTGAAGCTTCTCCAATACCTATAACTGCACATCCTGCATCTTTTAATATTGTTTTTAAATCAGCAAAATCTAAGTTGACCATTCCTGGTTTTGTTATTAATTCTGCTATTCCTTTAACAGCTCCTGCTAATACCTCGTCTGATACTTTAAATGCAGTATTTAAAGGCAAATCTGGAGCTATTGTTAATAATTTATCATTTGGTATTACAATTGTTGTATCTGCTTGTTTTTGTAGTTTTTCTAAACCTTGTAATGCATTATGCATTCTTGTTCTTCCTTCTGATGTAAAAGGTAAAGTTACAACTGCTACTGTTAAAGCGCCCATTGCTTTTGCTGCTTGTGCTATTACTGGTAGACTTCCAGTTCCTGTACCTCCACCTAATCCACATGTTAGAAATACCATACTAGCATCTTCGAATGATTTTTTTAATTCATCCATAGATTCTTTTGCTGCATTTTCTCCAACTTCTGGATTACTTCCTGCACCTAATCCTTGTGTTAGTTTTTTACCTAATAAAATCTTTCTTTTTGCTCTTGTTTTAACTAAATGTTGAACATCTGTATTTGAAGCTACTAAATTTACTCCTTGGATTCCGATTTCTGCTACTCTTGATAAAGTATTGCATCCTCCTCCTCCTGCACCAACTATATAAATTTTAGGCTTGCTCTCTTCAATGAATTTTAATAATTCAGCATCATCTTCTGAACCTATTTGTACTCCTTGTGGTAATTGGTTTTTTAAATAATTTTGAGTATAACTTTGTGTTTGATTAACACTATTCGAGTTCTGATTTGCATTATTATTTGGTAAAAATTTAGAATCAATATTATGTTTTTTCATAATTTCTTCGTAGGTTTGAGGTTCTTCAGTCATGTTTTTCACTTTTATTGCCTCAGTTAAAACTAGGCGCATAATTGTATTTATATATGAATAGAAAGGTTTTAAATTGATTTGGTTGAGTTTAAAATTCAATAATATTTTAAACTATTGGTGAATATTGGCAAAGTGCTGTTTATTATTATTTATTTTCCACTTTTATATGATGGAATAATTTGATAAACTAACATTTGAGTAAATTGATTTGCCTAAATGTTAACATTTGAGTAAATGGATTTGCCTAAATGTAGAAAGATTTATAAATAAAAAGCAATTTTGAATATTATATTTTTTTAGTTTCCATACAATTATAAAGATTTATTTTATAATTTGAAACATGATTGATATTTCTGTTATAATACCTGCTTATAATAAAGGGAAAATTGTAGAACAGAGAATTGAAAATGTGTATAATTTTCTTAAAAATAATAAACAGATAAACCAATTTGAAATAATTGCTATTAATGATGGTTCAAAAGACGATACTTTACAAAAACTTTCCAATTTTACTTTTTCAGAATATACATTGATAAATTTAGAAAAAAATATGGGAAAAGGATATGCTTTAAGACAAGGATTTCAAAAAGCTAAATATTCTTATGTTGCTTTTTTAGACGCAGATAATGATTTACCTATTGATAATCTAGAATCTTTAATTTTAAAAATTAAAAATAATTCTTGTGATGCAGTAATATGTTCTAAAAATCATCCAAAAAGTAAAGTTGAAAACCCAAATAGAGGAATTTTAAGTAAAGGTTATTTTTCTTTTTCTAATAATTTATTAAAATTACCTATTTCAGATTCACAAGTCGGCGCTAAAATATTTAAAAAAGAAGTTTTAGATACTATTTTACCAAAATTATGTGTTAATAGATTTGCATTTGATAGTGAGCTTTTAACAGCAGTATCTTCAAAAAATTATAAAATTAATGAAATACCAGTAACCTTAATGATGGATAATACTGAAAAAAGTACAGTTGATGTTAAACAAATGGGACATATGTTTGTAGACACTTGCGCCATTGCGTATAGAAAATATTTTAAGAAGTGGTATGAATAGGTGCGCTTTATGAAAATTGTTATGTTTTCTTGGAAAGATTTAAAACATCCAGAATCAGGAGGCGCTGAATGGGTTACAGATAAATATTTATCTTATCTTGTTGAAAAAGGCCATGAAGTAGAATTAGTTTGTTCTGGTTTTAAAGATTCTAAAAAAAATGATTCGAGAAATGGATACAAAATAACTAGATTAGGTAATAGATTAACTGTTTATCCAAAAGTTTTTTTTTATTATAAAAAACACCTTAAAGGAAAAGTTGATGTTGTTATTGATCAAATAAATACTATTCCGTTTTTTACTCCTTTATTTGTTAAAGAAAAGAAAATAGGTTTTATTCATCAAACAGCGCGAGAAGTTTGGTTTTATGAAATGCCTCCTTTAATTTCTCATTTGGGTTATTTTATTGAGCCGTTATTGTTTAAACCCTATAAAGATATAAAAATGATTTGTGTTTCAGAATCAACTGCGCAAGATATGAAAGATTTTGGGGTTAAAGAAACAATTGTAATACATAATGGCTGTGATGTTGAACCATTGAAAAAATCTGTTGAAAAGGAAGAGAATACTTTTTGTTTTGTAGGTAGATTAACTTCAATGAAAAGAGTGGATCATGCTATTCTTGCAATAGCAGAATTAAAAAAATATTTTCCAGATGTTAAACTTAAAATAATCGGTGGAAACGGCAAAGAGAATTATGTAAGAAAAATAAAAGCGCTTGTTAAAGAAAAGAGCCTTGAAGAAAATGTAATTTTCACTGGTTACCTTACTTTTGAAAAGCGCAATGAAGAGATTTCAAAATGCAATGCAATAATTGTCCCATCAGTGCGCGAAGGCTGGGGCTTGATTGTGATTGAAGCAAATGCGCTTGGCACGTCAGCAGTTGGCTATGATGTTCAAGGCTTGCGCGATTCAATCCAAGATAAAGTAAATGGGTGGCTTGTAAAAGAAAGCAAGCGCGAAGCGGAAAGTATAAAAAGGTTAAGTGAAACATTAAAAATAGTTTTAAGCTTAGACAATACGCAGCGCAGCAAGATAAACAAGCGCTGCATTGATTATGCGCTTGAATTTAAATGGGAGAAGAGCGAGAAAGCGTTTTTAGGTGAGTTAATTGAAAAATGATAATCCATTAGTTTCAGTAAATTTAATTTCTTTAAATTTAGATTCTTCAATCAAATATGTCTTGAATAGTTTGGAAAAGCAATCTTATAAAAATTTTGAATTGATCTTTGCTTCCCCAAATATACCTAGCGAACTTTTGAATGCATTTAATGCTTATTCTTTTCGGCATGTTGTTTTAAATTCCCATGGATTATCCAAATCCGGAGCAAGAAATTTAGCAATATCAAAAAGCAAAGGGGAATACATTCTTATTATTGATGATGATATGATTCTTTCTCCTTCCCTTATTTCTGATTGTGTTAATGCAGCAGGAAAAAACAAGTTTGATGCTGTTGATATCCCAGAAGTTTGGGATTCAAACAAAGGCTTTTTTGATGGATGCATGAAATTGGAAAAAGAGCTTGTCAATAAGCATAGGATTGTTTCAACCCCCCGTTTTTTTACTTCGGCAATTCTTAAAAAGATTGGGGGATTTGACAAATATTTTAATGAGATGGATGAAGCAGCAATTAATATAAAACTTAAATTATTTAATGCAAAACTAGGTGTAATATCTTCACATATTTCTATTTTCAAGCCATATTCTCTTTTTTATGAATTAACTAAAAAGTTTAAAAGAGGGCAGGAATTTCCCCTGTTTCAAATCTGTTATCCAAAAACTGGGTTATTCAAAAAGAAAGAGAGAATCAGATTTTATTTTAATGAACTAGCACACGATCCATTCACAGTTGTACTATTGTTGAAATTGAAATTTTTGGAATTTATTTCATTTAAATTAGGCTTTTTCAATCCCACAAGAATAATTAAAGACGCAATTCTCATTGAAAAAAACAAGAAACTATTTGACGGAGAAGCAAAAACATACGAAGATACATTTTTTGTTAATACTCCGGGTGCGGGTTATGTTGACAAAAAAGAGAAAGATATTCTTCTTTCTTTATTAAAAAAATCTAATTCAGAGCCAAAGCGAATTTTAGATATGGGCTGTGGTTCGGGCAGGTGGTCACGTTATCTTTTGGAATTATACCCAAATGCGGTTGTGTATAGTTTAGATATTGCGCCAGACATGCTCAAGCAAACAAAAGAGAATTTGAAAAAGTTTGGAAAGCGCTCTAAGACAATAGAATCAAATATGGAAAATATTCCATTCGATGATGCGTATTTTGATCTTGTTGTTACTATCCGCGCCTTGAAATACGTTCCAAATGTGAAAAAGGTTTTTTCTGAAGTCAGCAGGGTTCTAAAATCAAATGGCGTTTTTGTTTTTGAGCTTCCGTACCCGAATTTTATTTTGAAAACTTTATCTTTTTCTCCAATATTCTCTAATTCAAAAATTATTGATTATTCAAAGCGCATAAAAATATCAAATCCGGTGCTGGTTAAAAAAATGCTTTCCAATACCAATTTCCCAAAACAAGAAATGGGGGTTTATTTTAGTTTTCCTGCAACATTTTTTGCAAAGGGATTTTTTTCAAAAGGCATTGCGCTTAAGTTTGCAAAGTTTTTAGACAAAATTCTGCCGAAACCAATTTTTGGGAGGAGTGTATTTATGATTGCAAAAAAAGAGGTATAAAATGGTAAGTTTACATAACAATCCATTTACAGTTTTTAGAAATTCAAAAAAAATAATGATAATAGGTAGTTATGGGCAGATTAATTTAGGGGATGAAATGATACTAACTTCGTTTTACCAAAATATCAAAGTTTTAAATCCTTCTGCAAAAATAGTTGTTCCAGTAAGAATACCTAAAAATGTGAGAAAAATTCACGGTTCCGAAGCTGTCACTATAACCGGTATTTTCAATCCTTTAACTCTCCTCGGCAATTTTCTTTCTTGTGACACCATAGTTGTTGGTGGGGGAGGAATGTTCAGCAAGTATACAGGCTTCTTTGCCAGGTTTTCACCTTTCGTATTACTGGTGGGAAAATTGTTTGGGAAAAAAGCAGGATATTTTGGGATAGGATTTTATACTACTGCCCCGAAATTCGAAAAGTCGTTGATAAATTTTTCCTGCAATTTTTGTGATTTTATTATTTTGAGGGACAAGTCTTCCCTGTGTGTTTTGAATGACAAAATGCAGAAGAAAGCAGAGGTTGTTGATGATTTGTCCTTTTATGTAACTTCGGACAAGAGGCTGTTGGTAAATTCTGCTCTTGAATTGTTTTCTAAAAAGGTTGGTAATGCGCGCAAAAAGCAAAAGAAAAAGGTTGTAGGAATATCTATCAAACCTCTCAAGTCCACAGCTGAAACTGCGGCATTGATTGACAAAATGGCCAAGCTAATATCATCAACTCCTGCATTTTATGTTTTCTACCCATTTGCCGTTTCCGAAGTTTCTGCCAGAAGTGACCTACCCCTCATCCAGTCAATGATAACCAAAAGCGGAATCAAGGAAGATAGTTATTTAGTAATGGATCAAACTCACCCGATTGTCTGGAGGGAATCATTCAAAAAGCTTGATTTTGTAATTGGCATGCGATACCATTCCATCCTTTTTGCTCATCAGATGAAAGTCCCCCTTTACGGGATCAGTTATGAAATCAAATGCGACGAGTTTCTCAAGGAGCATGATCTAAATGGCGCGAGCTACAAGAACCTTGATGTTGCAAAAATGCAAAAGGAGATTAGTGGTGCAAATGGGAAATAAGAAACAAGGCCTTCAATTTTTTAATAAAACTAAGTTTATGTTATTTGGAGTAATACTAATATGTTTGATTAATTTTTTTCTATTATCTCCTGTTTTATTTTCCGATAAACCAATAATTCACAGAGACTTTAATTTTCCTTTTGTCAATGAAAATATGTTTTTAGACAATTATCTCAGTGCTTGGAATGAATACACTAGCAGCCCCACCTTAGAGAATATATTTCGTTTACCTAACAGGATTATACCTATTTTTCTTTTAAACTTGGGTTTAGATCTGGTTACTGTCTTGAAATTTTTAGTTGTCTCGCCATTTTTTTTGGGTACCTTATTCATGTTTTTTCTTTTAGCTAAATTGTTTAACTCCCCGCAGAACATTTTTGATTTAATTGTGGTTGTGTTATGTTCGCTTTTTTTTATGTATAACCCTATAATGTTTATCTTTGTACATACTGTCGGATTTATTTTAGCCTTGGCATTCCTACCTTTATACTGTTTAATCGCAATTAATTTTTTTAAACATTGGAAATTATCATACCTGCTTATCCTTCCTATAATAATCTTTTTTACATCCACACACCCTTTCATCACTTTTGTTTATTTATCTATTTTTCCCTTATTTTCTCTCTATCACTTTTTGTTTAACAAAATTCAAATACAAAAATTAATATTGTCGAATATGGCCCTTATTATAATTTATCTTTTGCTTTTTCTGTATTTTCTGGTGCCTCTGTCTTTTTATTTTGCCTCGTCAAACAGCTTAGACCCATCATTTAAAGGATACTACAATATCAGTGAAGATGTTTTCCAGGCAACTAGTAATAATCAAATATTGCATCTTTTTTTGGGGGTTCGGGATTCTATCTACATCCTTGCCCAGTATCCTAAGGACTCAGGGTATCCATTTTGGATTTTTTGTTCATTAATTTTATTTATTTTAATATACACTTCTGTATTTTGGAAAAGAAATTTAGAAAAAGAACTTCTTTTTGTATTATTTTTGGTTTTTTTAATTTTTACATTTGGTTCTAGTTCTCTTTTTGGTGATGTATACTATATGTTAATATCACTGCCTTTAGGTTGGATTTTTCGATCAAATCTTAAATTTATGCTTTTTTCCCCATTTTTCTTCTCAATATTTCTTATAATACTTCTTTCTTCAATCCGCTTGAATAAATTGAAATACGCCTTATTCTTGTTTGTTTTGTTTCTCAGTATAGTTTATATATATCCTTCTTTTGCTGCTTTTACTAAAGTTTTTTCAGGAGTTGCTATCCCTGAGGAGATAAACAACTTAAATCAAAAAATTTCTAATGACGATGCTTGTCGCATTATTTGGCTGCCGTCATATAACTCATTACAGACTACTTGGTCGGGGGATAATATGATTGGATTAAATTTTGGGTTGTCCATCTCAAAAATACGAACTTATAACTACAACTTAGATAATTCAAACCTAGGTACTTTATTTGGAGAGTTAAATACTTCTTTAGTACAAGACAGGTTATCAAACCTTAACATCAAGTATATTGCCTTACATAATGATTTGGTTGTTGACAACTCTCGGAAAAACAAATTCAATTTAGAACAGAGTTATTCATCTTATCTGACTCAGAATCTAAGAAATGTTTACTCTGAAAACGGGTTTGAACTTTACCAGAACGATAATCTCACCGAATGCAAAAAGGTTGTTGTAACTAAAGACGACGGGGGGGAATGTTTGGACTGCCAGCTTAAAACCACAGGCAAAAACAAATATGAAATCGTTTTTCATAATCAAGGGTCTTATTTGATTGACTTAAAAGAAATTAATGATCCATTTTGGGTTGCATCAAAAGGACAAAAAATAAATGGAAGCCTAACAAATCAGTTTTTGGTTTCTGCAGAACCAGGAGATAAAATTACTATTTGGTATTCTTTAAATGATTATTTTTATATTGGGGTAATATTAACTATTATTGTATTACTTTTGATTGTAATAATATATTTTAAATTTGGTAATGTTGTGATATGATTATGAAGTATACGGGTTTTCAAGGGATTACTATGTTTTCGATCTTAAAAAAATATTTCGGCTTTCTTGCTTTTTTCCTTATAGGTATTATTACTCTTTATTCGTTTGTTTTTTCATCTAATGCGTTTTGTTATCTTGATTTTTGCCATAATCAAGCATTTGATTTTTTAAAGGAGCTCTCACTAAGGCTTAATTCATTTAATCTTTCTTTAGGTTCAATAATATATCTCCCAATACGTTTCTTTTCCTCCCTTTCCTCCGGCTATTCCAACACTCTTTATTTTCTGCTCCTCTTTATCCTGGGGGGATTCTGGTTCTACAAGAATTACAAGGAAGGAGACAAATTAGGAATTGCAGCGCTTTTTGGTATTCTTTTAGTTTTTAATCCGTTTGTTTATGAGCGCATAATGATGGGGCAGTGGGGAGTAGTAGCTTCAACTTTGCTTATGCCAATTTTCATTTATTATATGTTTAAGTATTTCAAGGAACCTAATAATCACAATTTGATTTGGCTTGTAATTGGATTTATGGCTTCGAGTGTTCATCAATTGCATTTCTTTGTAATTAATTTAGGAATATTGTTTTTATACATCCTTATTTTATTATTTAAAGAAAGATTCAAACAAATACCTTCAATTACAATATTAAAAAACACAATTAAAGTTTTAGGAATTTTATTTTTAATAAATTTATATTGGGTTTTACCATATATTTTTACTCAACTACAAACTCAAAATACAGGAATTATTGGCGCAATAGATGAATCAGATATGTTATTTTTCGCGCCTAAAACATCAGTAGTTAATTCCTTAATAAACACAGCAGGGATGTATGGTTCATGGAGAGAAAATTCAATTATATTAGCAAAAAACATTCTCCCATTACCCGTATGGTTAGGGATTTTAATTATTTTTATATTTTTAATGATTAGAGGTTTTTTAACAGATCCAAAAAAACCAGAAAATATTTTATTCATCTTATTATTTATTATAGGATTAATTTTTGCTGTTGGTATGGCTTCACAATACACAGCGCCTATTTTTGAATGGTTTTTTGATAATGTTCCATTTTTCAAAGGGTTTAGAGATTCAAATAAATTTGTTTCATTAATAGTAATCTCTTATGCTATTTTAGGTGCTAAAGGATTAAAATCAATAATAGATGAAAATAAAGATAGGATACACAATTTAAAACTAAGAAAAGCTTTTGGGCCTATTTTAGTATTAATAATGCTTAGTTTAATTATTATCTACAATTTTCCACAAATAGGTTTATGGGGGCAATTACACCCAATTTCTTACCCAGAAAGTTATTCTGAGCTTAATACATATTTGAAAAATATTGATGAAACAGGACATGTAATGTATTTGCCTTTGGGAACTTATTTTACTTATAATTGGTCAAAACCAGCAGGTTTAGATGGGAGAATAGGAAATCCAATAAATAGAGTAGTTGAAAAATTCATAATTACAGGTTCAAATGAGCAAGATTATGGTGCTAAAAATGAATTACAAACAAATCTAGAAGTGTGTTTAAAAAATAAAAATATATCTTGTTTAGAAGAACAAGGTATTCAATACATAATATTAGACGATTGTGCTCATTTTCCAGATAAATATCAATGGATTAGAGATAATTTAAATAAAACACATAAAGATGGCTGTACTGAAGTTTATAAAACTAATACTATTGTAAAGGTTGATAAAGATTTAGAAATCCCCTTAAGTTTCATAATCGGCTCAATTATATCAATTATTACTTTGCTTTACCTGATTTTTATCTTAAGAAAATGATTTATGTACATTTTTATCTCCTTTAATTCATTTATTATCATATTTGATATAATTTACTGTTATAATTTAACCAATCTATTTATATTAAAAAATCTGATATGAAAAAATGGATTTTTAAAGTAAATTTTTGAAATAAATAGATATAATTATAAATATTACCGTTTTATTTATATTAGAAAATATAATATGAACAAATTGGTGAATAATATGAATAGTGCAGAAATGACAGAAATTTTGATAAAAAGATCTGGTAAGATATGTACTGTTTCCGACTTAAAGAAAATATTTGAAAAAAGGTACTCACAAATACGTTCAAGATTAATAAATGGGCGGTGGATTAAACCATTACTCTTATTTGATGGTATTTATTATGTTTGTGATCCAGAAGAAAGAGCATACAAATCATATAAATTAAGTAGATTTGAGGTATTGGTGGCTGTTTTAAACAAGAGTTTAAAAAATTGGTATTTTGGAAGGATTACTGCCTTGCACCATCTTAATGGTACTCAGCAGGCATCAAGTGCATATTATGTGATTAACAACAAATACAGCATGAAAATAAAATCAAAGTTTTTTGGAGAAATTGTATTTACTAAAATATCAGTAGTAAATACATATGGGTTGATTAAAATAAGGTATGGAAATTTAGAATATTTTTTGAGCAGTATGGAAAGAACTTTAACAGATTATTTATATTTATATAATAGTGGGGCTATAAAAAAAGAATATATCTTAAAACTTTTTAAGGAAAATAAGTATAGTAGAAAAAAATTACAAAAAACAATAGTCAAATGTTATCCAAAAGCATCAGCAATAAAGATGTTTTCAGTGATTGGTGAAATAAAATGATTGATTTTGATTCTTTAAGGGATATTTCTTCGCGTATTACTACAGAACCGCCATTTACAGATGAGAATATTTATGTAGACCTCATTCTAACAATCACCCTAAAAAGACTGCAAGAAAAATTTGATTTTCTAATTCTAAAAGGAGGTACGGCGATTGTAAAAGCTCATTTTTATCCATATCGTTTTAGTTATGATTTAGATTTTTCATACTTTGGAAAAGACAATCCAAAAAAACAATATAAAGAATATAAAGAATCTTTAAAAAAGTATTTACAAGAACTTGGGTTTAAAATAACAAATATTGAATCGGAAGATATGCATCGGGATGGAGGGAGAATACTTATTTTAAAAATAAAAGATAAAGGTAGTAAGCCTTTACAGAGAGAAGTTAAAGTTTCAATTAGTGCAATTGATAGGGTTCCTTGTTATCCTCCCATATTAAAATCTTTTAAAACAATTCAGCAAATTCCTTCAGATCCATTCGAAATGCTTTATCCAGATATATACGCAGAAATTAATGAGGTTAAAGCAAAAGTATTAAGTATTGAAGAATTGTGTGCTGAAAAAATACGTGCATTAGCAACTAGAGGAAATCAAGGAGAATGGAATTTAGTCCTAAGAGATTTAGTAGACTTAGGGGTTATGGATTCCAAACGAGTGTTAAATAGGGTTTTAAATGATAGAGTTTGCATAGATCATAAATTTAATGCAATTACTAATCTTTCTTATCGAGAAAAATTTGAATCATTTCTTAATTCAAATGAATCAATAATCATAAATGAGGAAGATAAAAAGATATTTATACAACAGGATCTTTTTGATGAGTCAAAATTAACAATTATCTTAAATAAAATTAAGGATAATCTTAAAAAAACGCCCCCATTTGTGTGATCAGTACATTAACACTTTATACAAAAGTTTATAAAACTAATTCAAAAACAGTTGTTGATAAAGATTTAGAAATCCCATTAAGTTTCATAATTGGTTCAATTATATCTGCGCTTACTTTAGTAGGTTTAATTCTATGGTTTAAAAAATAAGAGTATTCTAAAATGTGAAATAGGATACATAATCTTATTATAATAATCAGGGTTATGTATTTTGTTTTAGATACTCATCAACATAATTGTGCTTGGTTTACTCTTCTATTTTAGCCGGAAATATACTCTTTAGGAGTGTTTATAAATAATATTTACTAATTTTTATTACAAGGTAATAATATGGACATAAATGTAGATTCAAATAATTCATTAGCTGTTTTT
>JBAZFO010000024.1 GCA_041653315.1 Candidatus Micrarchaeia archaeon
TGTGTCCTCAACAGGTTCTGTTAAATTAATTCTTACTAAAAATGCAAAATTTGTATTTTTAGATTTTTTAGTTTTCATTGCATGCCCATTAACACAAACAAATTTACCATAATTTTCCAAAGATACAAAACCATGGGGATTTGTACAAAAGGTTCTTACTAAATCATCTCGTTCAGTTCTAATATAAAATTTAGGATCATAATTAATTTTTGTAATATCATCCATTACTTCATCTGGGACTTCAACTCTTACCCCAATATCAACGGATTGAAATTCAATTTTAATTTTCTGTTTTTCAGCAATTTTTTTTAACCAATCAGTTCCTGATCTTCCCGGTGCAAGTATAACATAATCTGAAAATATTTCTTCATCTTTAATTTTTATGCCACATACTCCATTTGTATCAACTAGTATATTCTCAACATCTTTTTCTATTCTAAAAATCACTCCTTTTGATTGTAAAAATTCTGTCATATTTTCAATTACATTTGGTAATTTATCTGAACCGATATGCAGTTGTTTTAAAGGTAAAAATCTTACTCCGTTCTTTTTAGCTTCTCTTGATAATTCTTCAGCTTTTCCATCAGGTTCAAAATAATCTTCTGGTTTAGCACCAAAATGAATAAATATTTTTTTGATTTTTTCTAATAACTTTTCAGTTTCTTCAAGACTTTCAAATTGAAGCAAATCTCCCCCAACTTCATGATGAAAATTTACTTTACCATCTGAAAAAGTCCCCGCACCACCAACCCCATGAAGAATAGCACATGGATTACATTTAGAACAATAACCAGTTGCTTTTTTTGGGCAAATTCTTTCTTTAACTTTTTTACCTTTATCAAAAATAGTTATTTCTAAATTTGGATTCTCACATAAATCATAAGCAGCAAACAATCCTGCAGGTCCTGCCCCAACAATAAGTACTTTTTTCATATTCCCACATAATAATATTTAATAAGAAAGGTATTTATTGGTTGCTCCAAAGCATATTAAACATAATTTTTATTATTTCAGAAGTATTCTTATTTTTTATTAAGGAAATTCTTCCTTCTTCAAAAACAGCAAAATAATCATTAAAAATTATTATTCCTTTATCCATTTTTTTATTTATTTTTTTTATTTTAATTTTAAGTTTTTCTTCTTCAAATTCAAAATCTTTTCCAAAACACAATATTTCATTAATTTTAGTTTTCTTTTTTAAATTTAAAATTTTATTATTAAAATCATTAATTACATTTTCCCCTTCAAATCTTTCTTCTATAAATTCGGAAAAAGGTTTTGAATATATTTTTTCTAATTTAGGCATTAAAAGATCTACAATATCCTGCTTCTGTTTTAACTGATCCTTTTCTTTTTTTAAGAGTTTATTTAGTGCGCTTGGAGGCGCACATTTAAACTCTTTTTTGCTCTCCTTAATTGTGTGGGTAACCAATTCCTTACCAATCAAATTTTCAAGTGTATCATATACATACGGCCTGTATGTATTTGTATTTTTTGATAATTGCGATGCAGATAAAGGACCTCCTTCAAGCAAGGCGATATAAATCTTTATTTCTTGATCTGAAAGACCAAGCGCCTTTAACTTTGACTTATCCATCGTGTGTTTATTACAAAAGCAAGGTTTTTAAAGTTGTCGTAAAAGGCGACGACACAATCATGACGCAATCATGATGACTAAATACAAAATCAATAACTCTTTCTTAAAATTTAATTTTCTCTTTAATTAATTTTACAAATTCTTTTGCTTTTTTGAGTGTATAATTAGCTTCATAAATAGTAACAATTCCTGCTTCATCATAAACTGCAGAATGTCTTTTTTTCCGAATCATACTCAAAATTTCAATTAATTCTTTGTGTTTAACCCCTAACACAACTTCAACAAATTCTAATGTTGTTTTATGAATATCTTCATTATTCGGAGTATAACCATAAGAATACATAAGTGCTCGTGCTGCTTGAAGAATAGAATTATATGAAATAGTAAAACTCCAATCTAATAAATCATTTTTTAAATTAACTTCTGAAGCTTTTAAATCTCTTTCACACAAAGATAATAAATTAGTTATTTGCTCTTTATCTATTGGAATTTTTTTAATTTTCTTTGTTTTAATTAAATTAGAAAGCTCCATCACAATCACCAAATAAAATTATTTTTTGTTTATTCAAAACATTTTTTAAAAAACCATAATTTTTTTTAGTATTAAATTCTTTTATGGGCATGATAGTATAATTAATCTCTTTATTTATAATTTTTTCTATATCCCTAATTTTTCTATTAACTTCCTCGATATTTGGAGACCCCAAAATAAACAAGTCAATATCACTTTTATTGGTAAAATCTCCTTCTGCATATGAACCATAAATAAATGCTGATTGTATTTTTTCAATATTTGATAATGTGTCTTTTATTTTTGCTGTATAACCCCCTGCCTTAAAAAGAATATTCCTCAAATCATCCATAAAATTACATGAAGGATTTATAAAATAAATAGTTTGATTTCCTATTTTCTTTTTTGAAAAAATTCCTGCTTTTTCAAGATTAATAAATTCTCTCCTGATCTGAGCTGGATTTTCATTTAAGAATCTGGCTGTTCCACGTATATTATTTCCTTCTTTATTAATGAATAAAAAATAATTTAAAATTCCAACTCTTACTGTGGAAGTTATTAAAGAAAAAATTGGATCTTTATTTTTTAGGATTTTATTCATGTATACTTTTTATATACAAATGTTTATAAAATGTATACAATTAATTTTTATCAGTAATTTTTATTATATGATAACCAAAATCAGTTTTAATTGGGCCAACAACATCTTCTACTTCTGCACTAAAACATGCATCTTCAAATTCTTTTACCATTTGGCCCCTATCAAAAAAACCCAAATCACCGCCATTTTCTCCGCTTGGGCATAAAGAAACCTGTCTTGCGATAGCTTCAAAAGTTTCTCCACTATCTATGCGCTCTAAAATTTTTTCTGCTTCTTTTTTAGTTTTTACCAATATGTGACTTGCTCTTATCAAATTCTCACCATGTTTTGAAAATAGATTGACAGGTTAAATAAAAAAGAAAAGATTCTCTTAAATTTTCTTTCAAGATTTTCTTAAGTTCTTTTCTTTTTACAAGGTTTGACATCTTTGATGTCAAATTTTGAAATATTTTTTAATATTTCAAAGGTTTTTCTTTTCTCGAAAGAAAAGAAAAAACTTAACCAAATAGACCTGCTAATCCTGCAGCTGCTTCTTCTTCTTTTTTACCTTCATCTTCAGCTGGTTCTTCTTTCTTTGCTGCTGCTGGTGCTGCTGCTACTGCCATAGATGGTACTACTCCCATAGATGGTGCTTTTAATGCATCTTCCCAATTTACATCTTTAACTGCATCAGCCAAAACTTTTGCTTTTGCTGCATCTGCTTCTGCTCCTGCTGCTTTTAGAATCGCCAAGATATTGGCATCTGTTATATCTTTCTCAGCTCCTTTTAATAAAAGTGCTGCGTGTAGATATGGATCTATTTTTGTCATATATACCCCTCCAAATATGATTATTCTGTTTTTTCTTTAGGTTCATCTTTTTTATTAAATTTTACTTCAATTCCTAAACCTAAAGCTTGTGAATATACTTGTGAAATTAAATCATCGATAACAGATTCACTATATAATTTTTCATTTACTGCAAAATTAACTGCATCCATAAATGATTTCTGTAATAAATATTCTGCATTTTGTGCTGTTGGAATATTTGTATTAACGGATAATGCAAATGCATTTTGTAATTCCTGTTTGAAATCCAAAGTTAATTGCTCTGAAGTAATATCTAGAATATCTGGTCTATAAACCAATCCTTCTTCATTAGATAATAATAATTCAATTCCAGCTTCAAATGGAAAAATTCCTACTTTTCTAAGTGCTTTTGCAACTGGATCAATAATCTTTTCACCTTTTTGTGCAACAGTAGAATCCTTTGATATAACAATTTTTCCTGCTTTAACTTGTGCATTAATTTTTCCTGCTTTCAATTCTGATAATGCTGGTCCAGGAGGCATATCAGTTTCCCCTGCAGGAACAATAATATCATATGGTGCTATTTGTCCTGGTTTAGCAGCTAATTTTTCTCTATTTTGTTTAAAATATTTATATAAATCATAAGAAGAAATATTACTTGAATAAACTACAGCAACTGGTTCATTTAAAGCTTTTAATAATTCTGAATTTTTATTCGCGTTTTCTAATGCTCTTTTAATTACTGTTGATTTATTTACAACAAATGTTGCTTTTCCTCTAAGTTTTTTTCTTGCTTTTTGAAAAATATTATCTGGTAAATTTTTTAATCTAATTAATGCAATTGTTTTTGCACCAGTAAGTTCTTTTGTAAGTTTTTCAACTTGTTGTTTTTTCTTAATTAATGAAGGTCTTTCTGTCATTTTTATCACTCTATTTTAATGGCTTTGCCCATTGTTAATTTTAAATAAACAGACTTAATATTAGGTTCTGCTATTTTATGCCTAATACTTTCATATATATGCTCAACATTTTCTAATAATTCATCAATACTCATACTTTCAGAACCAATAGGACATTGAGTAACTGGAAGATATTTTCCTTTTATTGAAAGTCTTGTTCTTCTTTTTGCTTGTTCTATTTCATTTTTTATATTTGCAACTACTGGTTTTGGTAATTTTTTTCTTACACCTAAAACTTGCCCTAAATGTTTACCAACAACTGCCATAAGTTTTGGCTCTGCTAGAAATTCAGAATGATTTGCTAATGTTTTTAATGCATTTTTATTTTTTGCTAATTCTTGAATCTGTTCAGTATTAAGTACTTGCGCTCCTGCTTGTTGTGCTTCCAACGCCATTTGCCCTTCTGCAAAAACAACAATATTTGATTCTTTACCTCTACCTTTTGGTAAAATTATATCTAAATTTATTCTATTTTCAGGTTTTTTAAAATCTATACCTCTATAATTTACAATAAGCTCAAGAGTTTGAGTAAATTTTCTTTTTCCTTTATCTTCTAAACACTTTTCTAGCGCTTGTTTTATTTGATTCTTATTCATTTTAGTTCCCTCCTGCTACCAGCAGTACGCGCGGGTAAAAACAGAACTATAGTTTTTATTGAACAGAAGTCTTTTTAAAGCTTATCCTAATTTTTTTAATATATATAAGAGTTATACTTATATTTCTTTTACTTATTATTTAGATAATGAAATTTAAAATATTAGCAGAATATTTTGATAAAATAGAAAACGCTTCGTCTAGATTAAAAATGACTGATCATCTAGCTGAACTTTTTAAAAAATCCGATATTGATGAAATTGATAAAATTATTTATTTATGTCAAGGTTCTATTGCGCCGCGCTTTAAAGGAATTGATTTAGGAATAGGTGAAAAATTTGTAATACGCGCTATTGCACTTGCAACTGGAAATGAAACAAGATTAATTGAAACTAAATTTAAAAAATCTGGAGATTTAGGAGATGTAGCTTCTGAACTTTTATCTAAAAAAAGACAAGATTTTTTATTTTCAAATGAATTAACTGTATCAAAAGTTTTTGATAATTTTATAAAATTAGCAAATATTGGTGGAGAAGGAAGCCAAGATTCAAAAATAAAATTAATTGCTGAATTATTAAGTTCTGCAAATTCTTTAGAAGCAAGATATATTTGTAGATTTCCAGTAGGAAAATTAAGACTTGGTATTGGAGACCCAACTATTTTAGATGCACTATCTGTTTATGAAAAAGGATCAAAAGAAATGAGAGAAGAAATTGAAAGAGCATTTAATTTAACTTCAGATTTAGGATATATAGCAAAAATATTTATAGAAGACCCAAAAAAACTTAAAAAAATAAAACCAATTCCTTTTTCACCTATACGGCCTTCATTAGCAGAAAGAATGTCATCAGCTGAAGAAATATTTAAAAAATTAGGAAAATGTTTTTGCGATTCAAAATATGACGGCTTAAGAATGGCTGTACATAAAAAAGAAGATAAAGTGGAAATTTATTCAAGAAACCAGGAAAGAATTACAAAAATGTTTCCAGATATTGTTGAGGAAATAAAAAAAATAAAAGCTGAAAGTATTATTTTTGAAGGCGAAGCATTAGCATATGATGAAAAAAATGAAAAATATTATTCATTTCAAGAAACAATAAGAAGAAAAAGAAAATATGACATTAAAAAAATGAAAGAACAATTTCCAATTGAAGTTTTTGCTTTTGATTTATTATATTTAAATGGAAAAGATTATACACAAGAACCATTTAATAAAAGAAGAAAAGAATTAGAAAAAATAATACCTAAAAAAAATAAAATATTAAAAACATCTAATGGAATAATTGCTAATTCATCTAAAGATATAGAAAAATTTTATAATACTTGTTTAAAACATGGGTTAGAAGGAATAATTGCAAAAGATTTAGAAGCAGAATATATTGCAGGTGCACGCAAGTTTTCATGGATAAAATTAAAAAAATCTTATGGAAAAGTTGCAGATACATTTGATGTTGTAATTGTAGGATATTACTTAGGAAAAGGACACAGAGCGCAATTTAATTTTGGCGGTTTATTGACTGCTGTTTATAATGATGAAAAAGATAGATATGAAACTATTGCGCGTATAGGAAGCGGATTTTCAGAAGAAGAAATGGAAACTTTTGAAAAAGAATTATCTAAGATAAAATTAAATGAAAAACCTAAAGAATTAGATTCTGAAATAAAACCTGATTTCTGGGTAAATTTAAAATACGTCATAACTGTAAGCGCAGATGAAATATCTTTGTCTCCTTTACATACTTGCGCTAAAGATTCAAATACTGATAAAAAAGGTTTTGCATTGCGCTTCCCAAGAATGATAGAAATAAGAGAAGATAAAGACCCAAAAGATGCTACCACAACTAAAGAGATAAAAGAAATGTATAGAATGCAGAAAAATTAAACTTTAAGTAATTTTTTAATTATTTTAAGATACTCTTTTGCAGTATCAAGAATATCTTCAGCCTCTACTTCTTGAACTTCTTTGCTTTTTTCCAATCCATAAAGCAAATCATGTCTTGCTAATCGCAAGCTGTTTAATTCTCTAATAAATCTATTTTCTATAATTAAATTATATTTTTCTGAAATGTAAATACACAAAGCAAAATGGCTTCTCTCTTCATAACCATCTTTAAATAATAAAGCTCTTGAAGAATGAAACATTGATGTATATGCACTGATTATTGAATCTTCATAAAATTTAGAATCAAACAATTTTTCTGCGTGCTCTAATTTTTCTTCTGCTGTTTTAATAGAATAAGTTACTTTTTGCAAATTTGGTTTTGTTTTTCTTAACAAACCTTTGTCTAAACATTCTTTTATAGTCAAATTCATAAAACCACGGGTTTTTCACCATATAAAACTATTGAATTTAATATAACTTCATCATAAAAAGCTTTTTCTTTTTTAGCTTTTTGCTTCCATTCAAAAAATGTAAAAGAAATAGGCATTATCTCTCTTTTCAATTCACCCTCAAATTTTAAGAGAATAGGTTTTTTCTTTTTTATATTACGCAAAATGATCAATATATCTATATCACTTTTTTCATCTGCAGTTCCCTTTACCATACTACCATATAACAAAATAGAATCAATTTTTTCTTTTCCATAATAATCTAAAAAATAATCAACAACCCCGGTTTTTATAAATATATTTAAAAAAAGAACTCTTTTCCATTCTTTTACAAGTGGTGAATCAATAATAACTTTATATTGAGAAGTTCTACCAATCAGTTCACAAGACAACATTTTATTCTCTTTCATATAATTAAGATACTCCCTACAAGACATAGGACTTATATCTAATTCTCTTGCTAGACCTCTGATTGAAAACTTTTTGTTTGGATGAAAAAGTACTTTTTCCATTACTTTGAAAAGCCCATACTTTTTTAGCATTTTATCTCCATACAGTTCAATGTGTTCTTTTTTCATGTATTTTATATTATACATATGTATTTTTAAATATATATTAAATACTTTTTGTATTTTATATTATACATATGTATTTTATATTATAATAAAAGTTATAATAAAGTTTTGTATAATTAGGTTTTATTATGACTACTCCTCCTATAAATAGTTTAAAATATAAAAAAGATAAAAAGAAAAGAAAAAATGTTAAATTAATAACATTCTCCTATATCAAGCACTACTTCTACTGGTGCTGTTCCTGGTTCTGTTATTCTAAGTTTTGCCCATTTTGCTGTTAATGTATGTCCTATCCCTATTTCTAAAACTTCAATTGTTTTCCCATCAAATACTACTGATTCTCCTGTAGCTAATGTTAATCTTTTATCATCAGTTGCACTTGTTAAATGTAGAACAGCTCTTTCATTATCTCCAGTTGCCATATCTATATCATCAACTTTTAATATATATGGTACTGAAGCGCCATAGGACATATCAATTTCTTCTCCAATACTTTTTATATACCACATATAAGGAGTTACTTGTATTTTTGCCCATTTTGCACTTAAAGTAGTACCTATAGCAACTTTATTTAAAGTAAAACTTAAATCTCCCGAAGGACCCGACCAAGTATAATCTTCTCCTTCTGTTGCTACATCTTGATATAATACTTCTCTTGTTGTATTATCTAATATAGAAAATATCATTCCTCCATTAAAATCATATGTTTCAGTATCTTTTGGTAGTCCTAAATCAACTAAACGTAAAGATATTCCTGGTTCAAGTGAGGTTTCTTCACCAATAGATAAAACTACTTCTTCTCCACCAATATTAAATTTAGCCCATTTTGCAGTTAAAGTAACTCCTGGCGCTAATTCAGTTAAAGTAAAATTGAAATCAAAAAGAGAATGAGTATATGATTCACCAATATCCATTTTATCTTGTATAAAGATACTCCCTGTTGTATCATCAATTATTTCAAATATTGCAGAATACTTTTCAGGATGTGTAACTGTTATATCTTCTAAACAAATTTCTTCAGTATCACAAGGTTCTGCTGGGCCTATAGAGATAGATATATCTAAAACTTCTATTTCTGTTTCTGCAAATGTTTGACTATCTCCTTCTCTTCCAGTCCATGTTGTTGAAGAGTTATCCTCATTAGTAATTTTTATTTGAACAGATTTATCAAGTACTGGACAAGCACCACAAGGAGATGCATATCCTAATGTTTCATAAATATTCCTAATTTCAACTATTTCACTACCAACTCTTTGTCTGTTCCCTTCTCTTCCAGTCCAGTCTAATGTAGTATTTAAATTACTAATTCTCACTGTTACTCTTTCATCTAAAACTGGACAAACACCATATAAATTTTCTTCAACTTTCATACATGCCCATCTTTGAAATAATTCTACTCCATAAACAGTTTTACAAACACTTATATTAAGTTCATTACTTGGACCTAATAATTCATATTCTCCTGGACAAATTATAGTATGATCAATTACCGAAGTAAATGCGCGGTTATATACAGTAATGGATACTGGATGATCTGTTGGATCATCACAACTTCCACTAACTAAAATATCATTTAAAACTACCCTATAATTCTCTGTTTCAAAAGATTCATCTAATTCTATTAGTTCATAACCTTCTCCACAATCTTCACATGATGTTGTTTCAGATCCTAAACATAATGCGCTTGAATTTGTTACATTTGAAACTAAAACCCAGTATGCTTTTCCTGGTTCTATTACTGAAGAAGCTTGATATGTTCTTGAAACTGGATCATACCAATAAGCTTGAGGATCTGATAAAATTCCAGATGAAAGTGTTATATCATCTAAAGAAACTGGTTCATATATTGAACCTATTAAATTCCATCCATTAACTACATTATAACATTTTTCTGTTATTGGAGTTCCACAATATCCAAAAGTAAAATTTGCTATTGAAGATGAACGAGAGGATACATCAATAGATGTAGCAAAATTATATAAAACAAAATATCCTTCAGATGGATAAGAAGTTAAAGTATTATAATAATCACCACTTAAAGGTGCATAAGCATAAACACCAGAATGTCCTGGAAACATTCCTGCAGAAGCATAAATACTATCATCAATAGGAACAGAAACCATATTCCATCTATTATAATAAGTATTCTCAAAATAAGTTTCATTACAATCTTCTTCACTCATTGAAGAACGTATTTCAAAATATCTCATTGATTCCTCACTAACAGATTCTGGTTTAACTGCTGGCAATCCAACTGCAAAAACAGAACTCATTAAAATTCCAAATATAAAAAGAGTTGCAATTAAAAAAATTTTTTTATCCATACTCATATCACCTTCATAATTAAGTTTAATAATATTTATTTGAAAACAAAAGATATATATATATATATGTCTATTAAAAATAATAATTAAATAAAAAACATTTAATTTTGTAGAGGTTATAATATGTCAATAAGTAGAAAAAGTTTTTCAACACCATCAAGCACTGCAGGATTATTAGGTGTCGGTTCTGGATCATCAGGTGGTTTTAAAATTTCACCAAAAATTATTTTATTAATCGCAGTGGTTTTTATAATTGCAGTTTATTTATTTGGATTAATGGCTAAATCTACTTTTTAATTTTTTTATTTTTTAAATATTCAAATACTTTAGAACCAGCTAATGCTCCTTCTGCTGCAGCATAAATTGCCTGCGCCCAAGAACCAGTTATATCTCCAGCTGCAAAAACACCGGGAATATTTGTCATTCTATTTTCATCAACTTTGATAAATTTATTTTTATCTAATTCAATTCCTAACCCTTCTGCCAATTGTGATAAAGGAACAGTTCCAATATTTATAAAAATTCCATCAATTTCTATTTCTCTTATTTCATTTGTTTTAATATTTTTTATTTTTATTTTTTCAACTTTATTTTTTCCTAAAATTTCAAGAACTGTTGTATTATTCTGCAATTCTATATTAACCCTATTTTTAACATCATCTATTACGGCTTTTGTTGCAATAAATTCATCTGCAAAATCAAACAAATAAACCTTTTTGCATAAATCAGTTAAAACTTGCGCAGATCTAAAAGCAGAATCTCCACCACCTATAATTGCTACTGTTTTATCTTTAAATAATGGTGCATCACATGTTGCACAATATGCAACTCCTTTTCCCAATAATTCTTCTTCGCCTGGAATATTTAAATGTCTATAAACACTGCCTGTTGTTATAATAACAGATTTTGCTTTGATAGAAAAATCATTATTCCTTAATAAAAATCCTTCTTCAATTTTATCTATATCAGTTATTTCCTGCATTTCTACTTTAATATTTAATTTATCTAACTGCTCTTGTAGTTTCATTCCAAATTGTAAACCAGGAGCAGGATCAAAACCAGGATAATTTTCCAATAAAGGAGCATTATTTATTAATCCACCAATTAAACCTTTTTCTAAAATTATTGTTTTTAAATTTGATCTTGCGGTGTAAATTCCTGCCGAAGCACCTGCAGGCCCGCCACCTATTATTGCAACATCATATTCTTCCATGTAAATCACCTATTTAAAAATCCAAGGAATAAAATTAGATATAAATCCAATTATTGTAATATACATTAATCCTTTAACTAAATTTTTATTTTTTATATTTATTCTTATTATATGATAACCATCAAGAATAGGTAAAGGAATTAAATTCATTATCCCTACAAAGAAATTCAAAATTAAAATTAAAGCCAAAGTAGTATATACAAAAGTTAACCATTCAAATCCTTGTTTGAATTTCATAATTGGAGAAAAACCTTTCTCTGTTGCATATGAGTATAAAATTTTTTCATCAATATTTTTAATGAATTCTCCTTTATCAGTTAACACAATAACTGATTGATTATATGTTAAATTCAAAGTTGATAAATTAGTTTTTCCATCTACTGAATATATTTCAGTTCCTATGGGTAATCCTTCGCCACCTATTACAAAATATCCAGATTCTCTTAATGGAGAAGAGCCAATAATAAACAAAGATAAAAGAATAAATGCAATAATCATTGTAAAAATATTTGCAGTTGAACCTGCAACCATAACTCTTGTTTGTTCGATATCTTTTCTTTCATTTAAATCCTTTTCATCTGGATCAATAAATGCACCCATAGGAATAAAACCAAAAAATGCTAATCCACCAGAATCTAATTTAACAGAGGGGTTACATAATCTTGATAAAAATCCGTGTGATGCTTCATGAACTAATAATAAAATAACTAATGCAATAATACCTTCAAAAAATGGTAAATTTATTCCAGGCAATAATAAAGTCCCGCTTGGTTCAATAGGTACTGCATTGTTAATACCTAAGAAAACTGAAACTAAATTTAATATCACTATCCCGGAGTATAAAATTAAAGATGCAATTAAAAAAAATGAAAATCCGCCTAAAATTAAAATAGTCATTAAAATTATTTGGGTAAATTCAAAACTTTTTATTCCTGCTAAACTCTGTGATGCTGCACCTATATCTATATTTGAAATTATAGATACAGTTAATGGAGCAATTAAAGGCATAACAAAAATTAATGTAAAAAATATTAGTAATAATCCCAAAATAAAAGCAGATAAATTATGTATTAAACTTTCTTTTGAATTTTTAATTAAAAAATAAAATCCTAAAACTCCAAATCCCCATACAAGACCTATATCAGCAAACATTTTCCAAAAATTAGGAAATTTTTTAGCAATTGTATCAATCAATTCTAATCCTTTTTTTGTTCTTATTAATAAAATACCATATCCGCCATCCATTTTATGAAGTTTTTGAATTATAATTCCTGTTATTGCCAATAATAATACAATCACTCCAAACTTTAATAATACTGGAGAATCAGAATCAAAATTTAATAAAAATATAAATAAAGATAAAGAAATCAAAATTATTAAGATAGTTAAAATATTTTTATTATTTTTAACCTTTAAAAAAAAATCCATATAATTTTTTAATATAACAAATATTAAAAAGGTGTCTAATAATATCTATAATATGAATGAATGTGAAGTTTGTGGAAAAGCAGAAGCTGTATATCTTGTATTAATAGAAGGTGCTAAATTACAAGTATGTGGAAAATGCTCAAAAATGGGAGAGATAATCAGCAGTTTATATGAAGAACATAGAAAAGAAGAATTACGCGAGCGAGCAACAGAAAGACAATCAAAAGAATTATTTGGTACTGATAAAGAACTTATTGAAGACTTTGGTAAAAAAATATTAAACAAAATAAGAGAGATAGGAATCTCATATCATGTTTTAGCTGAAAGATTAAATGAAAAAGAATCTTATATTGAAAGAATCATTCAAGGTAAAACAAGACCTGATGAAAAATTAGCATATAAAATTGAAAAAGAATTAAATATTAAATTATTTGAAGAATCAAGCGCACCAGCAAGTTCTGTAACACTAGGAAAACACAGGGAAATAACACTAGGAGATGTAATAGAAATAGAAAAAAAGAAAAAATAATTAATTAATTCTTTCTTTTAAAATTTCTAAATTCTTTTTAATATTTTGATCTTCTGGAGCAAAATGTTCTGCAAAAACCATTATAGTATATGTAAGCATTTCCAAATCTTTATGAATATTATGATATTTTGATTCCATTGTATCAAATTTCGCATTAACAGAATCTTTAAGCATTACAAAACCAACTGATGCAAGTTCAAGTCTCTCTAAATTTGCCTGCTCAAATTTAGTATTTGCTTCTTCCCCATAATCAACTTCAAAAGGAGAAAATATTTTTGGTGCATTGTGTGAATTATATTCTTTATCATTTTCAAAGTATGTATTAATATTCTGAACATTTAAAGAAAAAGGATCATTATTTTTATTTTTAATTTCAATTGCCCTTTTGAATTTATCAAGTAAATTTTCTTCTATTTCACAATAGACTTCTACCGAACCATCATCAATATTTTTAACTCTGCCTTTAATATGTAAATTTCTAGCTATTTGCTTTATAATGGCCCTATATCCAACACCTTGGACTTGACCAGAAATTAAAAGTCTAACTTTAACCATATTAATATATCCCCAACAGCTTTTTTAAAACTATCTAATAAAATACTTTTATGGGAATTCAATTAAAAGATTTAATGTTAAAAAAAGAAATTGATTTAAATTATCTTGAAGGAAAAACAGTTGCTGTTGATGCATATAATATTATATATCAATTTTTATCCTCAATAAGACAATATGACGGCACACCTTTAATGGATTCAAATGATAATATCACTTCTCATTTATCTGGATTATTTTATAGGAATATAAATTTTTTAGAAGGAGGTATAAAACCCATTTATGTTTTTGATGGTAAGCCCCCAAATTTTAAAACTACTACTCTTGATGAAAGAAAAGAAAGAAAAATTTCTGCAAAAGAAAAAATGGACACTGCTTTAAAAAAAGGTTTTTTTGAAGATGCAAAAAAATATTCACAACAAACTTCTAGATTAACAAAAGAAATGGTTGAAGAAGGAAAAGAACTTTTAGAAGCAATGGGGATCCCAGTTGTTCAAGCACCTTCAGAAGGAGAAGCACAGGCATCATGTATGGCAAAAGAAGGAATTGCTTATGGGGTGGTATCACAAGATGCAGATTGTTTATTATTTGGTGCACCGCGCTTAATCAGAAATTTATCTGTAACTGGTAAAAGAAAAATTCCTGGAAAAAATATTTATGCTTCTATTTCTCCAGAAATAATTGAATTAAAAGAAATGCTTGATTCATTGCAAATAAATAGAGAACAATTAATTTTAATCGGTATATTAATAGGAACAGATTTTAACAATGGGATAAAAGGTGTTGGTTCAAAAACAGCTTTAAAAATTGTAAAAGAAAATGATGATTTAGATAAAATAATTGCATTAGTTGAAAAAAAATATGATTATGTTTTTGAAGAAAATCCATATAAAATTCAAGAATTTTTCTTAAATCCTCCTTTAACAAAAGAGTATGAAATTAAATTTAAATCACCAGATAAAGAAAAAATATTTAAAATATTAAATGAAAAACATGATTTTGAAGAAACACGTATTGAAAATGCATTAGCGCGTTTATCTAAGAACATAGAAACAAAAGTAAAACAAAAAGGTCTTTTTGAATTTTAATTCTTTTGTATTGAGTTCTCTTTTTCAGAACTTGTTGAACCTACTCCATCCATTTCTTTAGCAAGATTTAATGCAGAAGTTACTGTCGCATTCAATTCTCCACAATTTCTTTTTTTTCTAAACTGCCACCAATGCAAATAAGGAGGGAGCAATATGTCTTTTGTCATATCAATTTGTTCTAAAAATGTGTACAAATCTTTTTTTTCTATTGCTTTAAACAAAATTGGTTCTTTATTTTTATATACTACATTCTTTAATTCTCTCCAGTATCCAACTATTGCCATCATTTCCATAACTGAAAGTTTAAATATCGCTGCTTTTGATTCACCTGTTTTTATTTCTACTTTATCTGCTTTTGCAACTTCTTTTATAACTTTATTATCTGAATTATTTCTTAAAGATAAAGCGAAATATCTTAACATATGTTTTGAAAGGGTAAAAAATCCAATACCTAAAATTGCAGATGCAACATAAATAACATGGCCTAAACCAGGTAAAAATTCTGCTAACTTTTGAATTGCTTCTTGTTGTGCGGTTAAAAGAACAGCCCCCCCAACAACAACTGAACTTGCTAAACGAGTAAATATTTCTGTTTTCCAATTAAGACTTTCAACATATGGCTCAGTTATTTTATATATTGTATCTTTTTTATTTTCTACAATATCTATTTTATATTTTCCTGCTTTTTTTATACTTTTAAAATTTCCTGCTAAATTCATCCCTTTTGTTAATAAAAAATCCATAAAAGATTCTGCTTTAAAAAAATATTGATAATAAAAACAATTTGGATCAATTTGTTTTTTTCTTAAAACAGATAACCCCTCTCTATAATAATTATAAACATTTTTCCAGTGATCATATTCTCTATTTGCTCTTTCTTTTTTAATTTCATCTTTTGAATCCAAATTATAAATAGATAATAAACCAGAAACAATTGTTGAAAGATTGTTTAATGGAAGTGAACCATCTGGAATTGGATATCCTCTTTTATTTAACTCATCTAATAAATCTTGTTTTTCAATATCTGTTAATCTTTTTCCTATTATTTCAATTAAAGAAAATTCATCACCCTGCCAAAAACAAGTATATGGATCTTTTTTTGTATTTGGAAAAAGTACCAAAGTCATTTCATGTGATTTTATTTTTTTTATATTATGATCCACAACAACACCAATATTTATTAGTTTTCCAATGTTTAAAAAGGTTGTGTTTACTTGTGTTTTCTCATTTACTTAAAAAAATACTAAAAAACACCCCAAACTTCCTATATTCATAAATAAAAAATAAATTGAAAAAACCAAATAAATTAAAAAATAAACCAAATAAATTGAAAAAATAAATTAAATAAATTAAAAAAAAGATTAACGGGTTAAAAAATAAACAATAAGTATAATTATTATAATTAATATAATCCCTACAATTATTTTATCAAACATATAATATAAATTCCACAGTAATATTTATAAAACTAATATATATCGTAGATAGTTTTTTAAACTCAAAAATATATAAAATAAATATGAGATTACTATCAGCTTCAAAAGAAACAAGGATTTTAGTTTTAGAAAGTTGGGCATTATATGGTAATGTAAAAGATGCAAAAGATGCATTAATAGAATTAAGCAAAACACGACCAGACAAAAAAATAACTCAAGAAGAAATTAATAGAAAAATAAAGAATATATCTTTAAATGCAAAAGAAATTGAAATAAGAGAATTAGCTAAAACAATATTATTTGAAATCGTAAAAGCAGAATTAGATAAAAAAGGTTTAAATTTAATAAAAGCAAAGGATTTAGTTGAAGCAAACCCTTAAAAAGATTATTTAATGTATAAATAGTGTTCTTATTATTTATAATATTACATGGAGGAATGTTTTATGGCAGCAATTGAAACAGGCAGAGTATGCGTTAAAAAAAGAGGACGAGATGCAGGAAATAAATGTGTAATCACTAAAGTTATTGATTCAAATTACGTTGAAGTAGAAACAAAAGAAAGAAAAAAAGCAAGAAAATGTGCAATTATACATTTAGAACCTTTACCTCAAAAAATTGATATATCAAATATTGAAGAAATAAAAAAAGCAATTGCTTAAATTCTTTTTCTTTATATTTTTATTATGTTAACCATTTCTGAATTAATAAATAAGGGAATAATAATAATTGATAAATCTAAAAAAACTAATTCTCATGAAGTTTCTGAAAAAGTTAAAAATATACTTGCAGGAGTAGGCGCTGAAAAAGCAGGGCATTCAGGAACATTGGACCCTTATGTTACTGGAGTATTAGTAATAGCTTTAAATGATGCGACGCCTTTGTTAAATTATTTAATTAAAAAAGATAAAATCTATGAAGGGTATTTGCGCTTTTCAGAAAATATAACAAAGAAAAAAGCGCAGGAAATTTTTAACAATTTTATAGGGAAAATTGAACAAATGCCTCCTAGAAAATGCGCTGTTAAAAGACAAATGAGAAAAAAACATATTTACTCATTCAAAGCATATAAAAAAATAAAAACAGAAACAAATAAAGCAGATGTTTATTTTAAAATAAAATGTGAGGCAGGAACTTATATCCGTTCTATAGCTCGCGATATTTCAGATAAATATTCAACATGCAGATTAATGACTTTAAGAAGAACAGCTGTTGGAGATATAAAAGAAAAAGATGCATTTACCTTAGATGAATTAAAAAAAGCATATTTTGAAGAATACAAGAAAAAAGGAAATGAAAAACCTTTGCGCAAAATAATTAAGCCAGTTGAATATTATGTAAAAAAAGAGATGCCAATAATAACAGTTGATAAAAATGCAGTTGTTCCTTTAATGACTGGGCATGTTTTATACATTCCAGGAATAATAAAAATTAAAGGAGAATTCAAAAAAGGAGAATCAGTAGCGCTTTTCACTGAGAAAAATAAATTAATTGAAATTGCAGAAGCACTTGAAGATTCTGAAACAATAAAGCAATTAAACAAAGGAATAGCAACAAAACCTGTAAGAGTAATTATGAAATGAAATTAAACAGATTCCCAAATCTTATCTTTATCATTATCCCAAAGCTCTTTCATTTTTTCCCTTTGAATATTAAATAAAAATTTTTGTAAATCTATTTCCTCTTGTCTATTAGTATTCATATTATTCACTCTAAGGAGTACCTATTTTTCTTTATATTTTTTTCTTTCTTGTTTTTCTTTCTCTTGTTTTTCTTTCTCTTGTTTTTCTTTCTCTTGTTTTTCTTTCTCTTGTTTTTCTTTCTTGTTTTTCTTTCTCTTGTTTTTTCTTTTTATTTTTTTCTTGTTTTTTTTATTTTTTCTTGTTTTTCTTTCTCTTGTTTTTCTTTCTTGTTTTTCTTTTTCTTGTTTTTCTTTCTCTTGTTTTTTCTTTTTATTTTTTTCTTGTTTTTTTT
>JBAZFO010000025.1 GCA_041653315.1 Candidatus Micrarchaeia archaeon
TTAAGAAGTCTTTTACATGCTGACTTCTTAAAGATTTATATCTATATTTTGGACAAAACTCAAAATGGTACTGATTTAATCCAATGCAATGGTTTTTATTTGTAAAGTTTCCACTATTCATATGTATCTTCTCCAGCGACGATGTGTATGTACAAGCGCTTCGCGCTTGTGCGTCGCTAAGGAGTAAAAAACATTAAATATTAAAAATACTTTAGAAAAAGCGCAGGTTTTATCCAACAGATAAATCAGTTGGTTTTAACCTGCTAAAGATAGTTAATAAAATATAATTTTAGATAATTCCTAAAAAGGTAAGAATTCCTAGAATTCCTGTTCCTAAAATACCAAATACTATAGTAATTAAAAGAGTAACCCAGTTTATAGGAATTATAATTCCAAATATTCTAAATAATATAATAAATAAAAAACCTAATATTGTATTAGACATAAGTTTGAATATTAAATTCATACTAGTCTTTAATATGATAATAAGAAGAGCAATTGCAATTATTGAAATTAATATTAGATATATCATTTTATCTCCTTTTATATATTAAAGGACCGCGACCGGGAATCGAACCCGGGCCAAAGGATGACTGCAAGCCATTATTTGTATATTTTTCGCTAGCCTTTTAGACATACCGAAAAGGCTACCACAGTCCCGTATGCTACCTCTACACTATCGCGGTCATAGAATGGCTGCGATATGTTGCACAGCAACAGTATCGCGGTCAAGCGAAGCGCGAACGCGAGAATTGGCAAAGCCAATGTGATCGCGGTCAAGCGAAGCGCGAACGCGAGAATTGGCAAAGCCAATGTGATCGCGGTCAAGCAAATTATTACTGCAATATGTTGCAAAACAATAGTATTGCAATCATTTTAAATTTATCAATAAACTTTAATATTAAAAAATACAAAAAAAGTTAAGGACTTAGTCCTTTATTAATGTTTGTAAGCTAGTCCTATTAATCCCAAAACACCTGCAATTATTATTGTTGATAATCCACAGCCTTGTCCTTTAGAATCTTCAATTGCATTAACTGGTGCATATTTGTAATATTTATCTAATTCTTTATTTTCAATTTCTACTGTGGTTTCTGGTATAATTTCTTTCTCTAGTTCGTTTGTTGTTTCTTTAATTTCTTCTTTTACTTCTTCTTTTGGTTCTTCTTTAACTGTTGTTTTTACACATTCTCCATCTTCAGTATCTGAAGTGTCAGTAGTATAACCTGCTGGGCATCCGCATTTTACTGCATAATCATACCATTCTCCTGAACTACAGAATTTACCTGCTAAGGAAGGGTCTTTATCAGTATCTGCACAGTTTCCTGTAAAATATTTATATCCACTATCATCTCCTTCACAGCATAAGTCTCCTTTACATTCTGCTGCATAAGAAAAAGATATCATAATTCCCAATATTAATAATATACTCATTATTTTATTCATATCTTTTCACCTTGGTTTTTTGGTCGTATATTAATTTAATAAGATAACATATTTATTTCTTTTGTTTTTTAGAAATAGTTTTAGAAACTGTTTTTTTAGCAATTGTTGAATTAGAAACTGTTTTTTTAGCAATTGGTTTTTTGTATTTTCCCCAATCTTTTTTAGTTTCGCAATTAACATCTAAACACATTTCAAAAGGTTTTTTCCCTTTTCTTATTACTTTAACAATTGGAGTATGGCATTTTTCACAAATTTTATTTGTTGCTTCAATTAATGAATTTTGAGGTAATGGATAACTAACATTACATTTTGGATAGTTTTTACATCCAACAAATTGTTTGCCTGTTGAATTTGATTTTATTGCAATTAAATCTTCATCACATGAAGGGCATTTACCTATTACATTTTGATTGCTAATTTTAAAATTTTCAGCTAAAGATTTACCAATTGTATCTTCTTTTTCTTTAAACTTATCTAAAATTTTTATTAAAGTTTCTTTACCTTCTTCAATTACAGAATATTCCGCAATTTTTCCTTCTTGTATTTTTTCCATTTCAGATTCAAAATGTTCAGTTAATTTTTCATCTAAAATTTCATCGCAATTTTTAGTTAAGACTTCATAAACTGACATTCCAAATGGGGTAACTTCAATACTTTTTCCATCTACATACCCTCTTTTATAAAGTGTTTCAATAATAGTTGATCTTGTTGCTTTTGTTCCTAAATTCTTTTTTTCTAATGTTGATACAATAGATGAAGGAGTATATCTATTTGGGGGTTTTGTTTCTTTTTTATCACTTCCAAATTTAGCATCAAATTCTTCACCTTTTTTAAATTCAGGTAAGGTAAGTTCTTGTAGTCTTAAATATGGTTCATAAATTTCAAACCAACCTTTTTCAATAGTTCTTCTGCCATTTATTTTATATTCTTCTTTATTTGTTTCGATCCTAATTTCTTGATTTTCTCTTAATGCATCTTCTCCAAAACAAGATAAATATCTTCTTACAATTAAATCATATAATTTCATTTCATTTGTGCCTATTTGGGATAAAGTTCCAAGAGGATGTATAGCAGGATGTGCTGGATCTGATTTTGTACCTTCAAATGGTTTTGTTTTAGTTACTGCTTTTTTTATTACTTCTTTATATTTTGGAAGTTTTGATAATTTTTCAATTATTCCTTTATGATCTAATGAATCTGGTAATTTTTGTGATGATGTTCTTGGATATGAAATCATTGATGCTTCGTATAATGTTTGAGACATTTGTAATACTTGAGAAGGCTGGAATTTGAAAATTTTATATGCTTCAACTTGTAATGAAGTTAAATCAAAAGGAGGGTATGGTTTTTCTTTAAATTCTTTTCTAATCATTTTTGATACTTTTACTGGACTTTTTGAATTTTCTAATGCTTTTTTCATTTCATCTTCTTTTTCAAATTTATTTTTTACATGCATAAAAATTAAATTTTTTGCTTTAGCCCATAAATCCCAATAAGGTTCTGGTTTAAATTCTTTTATTTTTCTCTCTCTTCTTGCTAAAATAGCTAAAGCAGGTCCTTGAACTCTACCTATACTCATTACTTTGTATACATTATTCTTTCTTATTGCCCCCATTAATGCCCTAGATAAATTAATACCATAATACCAATCTAAAATATGTCTTGATTCACCTGCATAAGCATTCATATAATCTAAATCTGTCATTTTTTCGTATGCAGTGATAAGGTCTTTTTTTGTTAATGCAGAAAATTTCATTCTTTTTCCTTTTTCTGAATTACACGCGAATCTAATTACATTATATGCTATAAGGGATCCTTCTAAATCATAATCGCATGCACTTATAAATTCATCTGCGTTTTTAGCTAATTCTTCAATAGTTAGTACATATGCTTTTGTATATGCTGCATCTCTATTTACTTTATATGAGGGTTTCCATTTAATATCAAAAACAGGATATCCCTTTGTTGGATGTTCTTGTTGTAAGGTATACACATGTCCTACTGCAGAAACTATAGTGATGTCTTCTCCTTCTCTATTTATTTCATAATAATTAATACCATTAATTCTTTTAGCTAATACTTTATCTTCTGCAAGAGCATTAGCCATTAAATTAGCAACCTTTGGTTTTTCACAAATAATTAATTTCATTGTGGGATTTATTAGAAAGCAAAGAATAAAAACCTTTATAAACACAAAGAAATAATATAAATAACAGAATTTAATACTATTTAATTAATATTAAGTAAAAGGTGATTAAGCATGTCTGAAAGATTAAAGTATAATAATTATGATAAATACGCAAGGATAGTAGAAGAAGAATTAAAAAATAAAAAAACAGAATATGCATTTAAAAATTGGATATTCAGATTAACAAAGGGATTAAACCATACTTATCATCCAAATGATTTAATGAAATTATTTATTATAGCAACAGATGCAAATATTTCTTTTCCAAAAGAAAAAAGAGAGATAACCAGGTTAGCAATGAGTAAATTAATTGAATGGGTAACACAAAATCCTGTTGAAGATAAAAATTTTGTTAAATTATGTATAAAATATGTGGTTACTCACCCAAGAATAGATTCTCAAACTATTATTGGTTTAATTAAAATAATTGAGATTATGAGTATAGATATTGCTGATGAAGAATGGCTTAGAATAATCTCATTAAGAGTTGGTACATGGAAAGATGAAAATGGAGAAAAAATTGGAGATTTAGTAGATAAAATTATTGAAAAAGAGAAAAATATAGGTAAAAAAGAACAAATTAAAAAATTAACACAAGTTTTAAATAACATAGTTGATATAACAGATACAGATCAAAGAGAATTAACTATATCTGATCTCATTAGATTAACAGAAAAAAGAACAGGAAATAATAAATGGATTATTAATAGTGAAACTGATTCTAAAGAATCAAAAAATAACAGAAATATAAAATTGAATATTTAAAATTAAATTAAGATTATAGTATATAAAAAAAGAGGTGAAAATTATGAGTTTAGATTATAGAGTATTAACTGAAGAAACAAGGAAGTTCATTCCCCCAATACAAGAATTACCTGAAATACTAAACTCATTTGGTCGTTTTCAATCAAAAACAGATAATATTGAAATTAAAAAATATTTTTCTCAAATACCTATTCAAAATCTTCAAAAAATTTTTGAATTTAAAAAAAGAAAAGGTATGAATATAGATAATGATTGTTTGCATTTTGAAATTTTTTTAAATGAGTATTTTAATAATCTACCTTTAGAGCAAGAAAAGATGATAGATGGAGAAGTATTTAGTTTAGAAGATGACACAGAATTTTTTATCAATATAGATTTTAATAAATTATTAATTAAATTTTTAGACGAATATCCTGCAAGTAAATTTGAAAAGGAGATAGAAGCATTATTTTTGATTGATTTAAATATTAAATCTGGGATAAAATTAATTTCTAAATTTTTGAATCATAATGATTTTGCAGTATCTGAACAAGCATTCAAACTTTTAAAAGAACAAATAAAAGAAAATAAAGAAGAAACTATAAAAAATATATATTTATTTTTAAATAATAAATGTTCATTAGAAGAAGCGGACCAATTTTATAAATTTATTCGTGAAGACCCAGAGTTATTCAATAATTTATATTTAGATAAACTAGCCTCAATTAGATTGATATTTAAAGGACTTGAAGATAAAAATAATGAATTTTCTGAAAGAGCAAGAAAAATTTTAGATAAAATAAAAGAAAACCCATATTTTTTGACACAATTTGAAAATTATTTAAATAATTTTTCATCTCCCGAAGACATAGCAATAATTTATTCTTGGTATATAAAATATAATCCAGAATTAAAAAATATTAATATAAATTATTATGGTGGATTAAAACTGGTATTAATTGCTTGTTCGGATTCAAATAGAGAGATTAGTAGGAATGCATTTAAAATATTAGAGGAATATTTAAAGGAAAATAAAAATGTATCTAATATATTAGATTATTTTATTTCTGCTTATGCAAGCGAAGAAGAATTAACTAGTGTAATATTTTTATGTTTGAAAAACAAATATATTTTTAATCAAAATGAAATTGATAAATTGTTTAAAATTGGTAAAAAATTCATAATTTTTAATAATTTGATTAAAAAATGTATTTTTATATCTAATAAGAGGTATAAGTAAGCAAGGATTTAATTAATCTTCTTTTTTTATTATATATGTGGAACTAGAGCATAATCTATTAAGAATAAAAGGACAAATGAAACAAGAGCCTGAAGATTTTATAGTAGAAGAAATAATGCAAAATGGAATTATCTTAGAAATAGATAAAAAAATAGAAAAACCAGATACGCAAGGAAAATTTCTTTATTTTATTTTACAAAAAAAACAATGGACAACAGAAGGAGCTATTTCAAGAATTGCAAAAGGATTACATGCTAAAGATAAAAGATTTAATTGGGCTGGAACAAAAGATAAACAAGCAATTACTACACAATTAGTTTCTGGTTTTGCAATAAATAAAAAAGCTCTTCAGAATTTAAAATTAAAAGATATTCAAATAAATGGAATGTGGTATGAAGATAAAAAAGTACAATTAGGAGATTTAATAGGTAATAGATTTAAAATAAAAATAACTAATCTTGATGATAAAAAAGCAGAAGAAAAAATTAATAATATAAATAACGAATTAAATGGAAAATTTGTTAATTATTTTGGGGACCAAAGATTTGGAACCGTTAGACAGAATACCCATAAAATTGGTGAATATATCATAAAAGAAGACTATGGGTCAGCAATAAAAGAATTTTTATTAAATACAGAAGGGGAAAATAATGAAGAAGCAAAACAAGCTAGAATTAATCTTGCTGAAACATTGAATTATAAAAGAGCTTTAGAGGAATTTCCAAGATATTTAAGATTAGAGAGAAATATTATTGAATGGTTAGAAAAATATCCAAATGATTATGTTGGGGCTTTAAGAAAAATTCCAAGAGGAATTTCATTACTATTTATGCATGCATTTCAATCATATTTATTTAATTTAGAATTAAGTGAAAGAGTTAAAAATAAAGATTATGAAGCAAAAGAAAATGAATATTATTGTGGTTTAAATTCATATGGTTTTCCAGAAATTGAACATAAAATACAAAATTCTACAGACGGAATTTTATGTTCAAATATTATAGGTTATGAAACAAAAACAAATGAAATAGAAGATAAATTATTAAATCAGTTTAATATTACCACAGAAAATTTTAGATTAAAAAAGTTTCAAGAATTAAGTTCAAAAGGAACTTTTAGACCTTTTTTTACAACTTATAAAGATTTTGAATTTTCAAATTCTGTTTTTAATTTTACTGTTCCTTCTGGCTGTTATGCAACTGTTCTTTTGGAACGATTTTTATTAAAATAGTATCTTTATTTCCCCAAAATATTTGTTCAATAGATTTAATAAGTTTACATAAAGTATTTGTATATGTTGTTTCCATAAATAGTTGTAATAATAGAGGGGAAAATCGAGCGTGTGGATGTTCTATTGCAGATAAATTTTGATAATCTGCTACTTGTTCAAATGAAAATTTTATTGTTATAAATTCGAAATCATTTTCTAATTTATTTTCAAAAAAACTAGTTTCAAAAATATCATCTCTTTCTAAAAAAGGATAATTATCTATTTTAAATGCATTTATTAAAGTTGAAACTAATTGAACTGCTTGTAAATATTCTGGTTGAATTCTTAAATTAATTATTCCATCTGTTATTTTAGCAATTTTATTTCCATCAGAGCATAAATTAATTTTTTCAATATTTGGAGCATTGAAATATTCTGTTTGAACACCTTCTAAAGCATTTAAAGAAAATATTAGATCTAAAAATAATCCCTCCCCATTTGTTCCTTTTAATAATTCTTCCAAAGGAAGTTGGAAAATTGGTTTTTTTGGATATTTAGATAATCCAACAAAAGATAATGGATGAATTCCTTTTTCAAAAATAAGTCTGTTGTCTGCATCTTTTTTTGGTACTCTCATAATTTTTGTTCCTATTTGTATTTCCATAGTTTTTTTGTGGTTTTCGGAGTTTATAAATGTTTTCTTTTCCCTTCTTAAAAAAATTAAGGTTTAGCAAACATATTTAAATGGAAATATATCAATATTTAATGGGAGATAGGTTGGGGGCTAGGGGTCCCTGTCCGCAAATCCCCTTTGGCGGAACCGAAATCCGGTTGCGTTGTGTAAAATTTGTTTAGGCCTAGATCGAAAGCGTCGAAGGTCTGCCTTGATGGATGGTTTGACTTGTGAAACTGGTCAGGCCGGAAGGAGCAGCCATAAACATTTCAATCCATGCTATTAAGTCTACAGGCTGGAGCCTAGATTTAGGGCACCTAACAGGTTTTATTCAGCTATTCCGGGCTTCTCCCATCCTTTTAAATATTTTAGCATAGCTAAAAGTATGGCTAGGTAAAATTTATTTTGTCGAGGTCGCCTAGCCTGGTAGGGCGCTAGCCTGCTAAGCTAGTGTGCTACGCACACGTGGGTTCAAATAAATCTACCTTTTTCCTTTTAGGAAAAAGTGACCTTTACCCCAAAAAGAAAATGGAGTAATGAAAATCCCACCCTCGACGCTTTACATATTATTATAAGCTTTAGTTTCTTACTATTTATATTAAATTATTTGGGGGTGTGTAAACATGAAACAAATAACTATTTTTTCTGAGAATAAAACAGAGGTTCTCGCAGATATATGTGCTTTATTAGGTAATTCTGGAGTGAATATTGAATCAATTTCTGCCCAAGGAGAATTAAATAAAGGAGTAATTAGAATTATTACTACAGACCCAAAAACAGCAGAAAAAGTATTAAGCCAAAAAGGATATAAGACATTTATAGGAGATATCTTGATTCTAAATTTAGATGATAAACCAGGTGAATTAGCTAAGGTGATAAAAACTTTATCTAAAGAAGGAATTGATTTAGAAACATTATATTTATTGTCTAAAGAAAAAGGAATCACCCATATCGCAGTAAGACCTATAGGAGATATAGAAAAAGCAAAATTAGCTATAAAATCTTATTTAATTATAGATTAATTTTTATCAAAACCTTTTTATATTCTTTTTTTGAGAGTATATTATGAATAAAGAAAAATTAAAAAAAATAATAAAAGAATCTACATTTCCAATTAAAGCAAAAGATGAACTAAATCAATTAGTTGATGAAAAAAAAGCAAAAGCAAAAATTGAATTTAGTACCTTAACAGAATTAGAAAAAAATAAATCATCAATATTAAAATTTTTAGATGAACTTAAAAATGAAGGGCTAGTTTTTAAACATGAAATTACAGGAAAATCAGTTATTATATATTTGTTATATCAAGAATTTGAATTAAAAGAAGTAAATCCCTTGGGTGGTGAAAAACCCCCAAAAAAAGAAAATGTGGACCCAAAAGCAAAATTTAAAAAAATGTTTTTAAAAATAAAATTAAAACTTTCTAAAGTTGATAATAAACCTGTTTTTAATTTATTTGGTGGATATTTTAAATTCTATACGTATTTAAGAACTAATTTTATAGAGAAATTAATAGAATTACACCCAAATGAAGAAGAATTTGAAAGAATTTTAGATATAATTATAAAACAGGCTTTAGAGTTAAATAACAAAGAGAAAGTAGATGAATTATTTAAGGGGTCTTTATTGCAATTTATTGCAGATAAAGATAATAATTTTAGAAAAAATATATTTATGTCGGCTAAAAAAGAATTATTTTTTAGATTAGATTCAAGAAAAAATGAATTTTCAAAAAAAGATGCAGAAGAAACAGCAAATTTATTTGAAGAAATTTTTATTAATTCTTTAAAAAATTTATATGGAGATCAAGAAAAATTATTAATAGCAGTTCTAGAAGCAGTAGATAAAGTATCAGATTCAATTAATCCTAAGCAAGCAGAAAATTATATTAAAAATATATTCCCAAAAATTGTATCTTCTGCGTTAAAAAAAACTGATCCGTTAGGAGAGATAAAAAGTAAAATCGAAGCGTTATAATTAAAAATACAGATTACTTAAAGTATATATGATAATTTATCTTATTAATTCAGCAGAATCAGAATTTGATAAAAAAAATATTATAACTGGAAGTCAAGATGTTGCATTAAGTGAAAAAGGTAAAAAACAAGCAGAAAATCTAGGTGAATTTTTTAAAGATAAAAATATTTCTATGATTTTTACTAGTGAGTTAAAAAGGAGTAAAGATACTGCTAAAATAATTTTAAAATATTTAAAGAAGAAACCAAAAGTATCAAAAATACAAAATTTTAATGAAAGAAAATATGGATTATTTGAAGCAAAAAGATGGGATGTAATTTCAGCATTTTATAAAGAACATTTACATAAATCAGAAGGAAAATTATTTAAAGTCATTTTAGAAGCAAAAGGAGGAGAATCTTGGCAAGATTTAATACTTAGAGTTGTAGAAGGTATCAATGATATAACAGAAGAAATTGACAAGAGAAAGGCTGTTTTAATTATTGGACATCTTGATGTTAATCGAGTTATTTTAAGATATACAGGAAATATGAATGAAGATGAAATGTTTAATATATGGCAGACTCCTGCATGTATCAATATTATAAAATATGAAAAAGAAGAATTTAATATTCAAATTGTAAATTATATATTAAGTAAAAACAGGTGATATTATGGAAGAAAAAGCCGAACCCTTGAGAATTTATAAAGCAAATAAAAGTAATACCGGATCTGCTTTACAATTAGATTTTAATGTTCTAAAAAAAGCAATTTTTTTAGATTGTGCAAAACAAAAAACAGAAAAAAATTTTGATTGGGAAAACAAATTAACTATCAAATTATCTGTTCAAGATGTATCAAAACTTTTATGTGTATTAGAGAATAAACTTGATACAATAAAATTGTTTCATCAGCCTTCAAAAGGGGATTATGAAAGTTCAAAGGATATTAAAAATAATGTATTGGAAATAAACAAATCACAATACGGGTATTCAATTAGAATTAGCAGACAAGAAGAAAAAGGAGTTGGAGCTATAAATATTACAATTAGTGAAGATGAAAATATTTTAATTAAAATTTTATTAAAAAAAGCAATAGAAAAGATATATAGATGGTAAAATGGCAAGAAAAACAATGAGAAATCCTTTTGGAAGAATAAAATGGATAATAAAAGAGTCTGATGCAATTGTAGAAGTAGTTGATGCACGAGATGTTGAAGGAACAAGAAATCAAGCAATAGAAAAATTAGCAAGAGGAAAGAGATTAATTATTGCAATTAATAAATCTGATTTAATAACTACAAAACCAGAATTAAAAACAAGATTAGATTATCTTTTTTTGAGTTCAAAAAAGAAATATGGTAAAAATAAACTTCTTGATCTGATTACTAAAAATACTAGGAAAGATCAATTAAAAGTTGGTATTTTAGGTTATCCAGATGTGGGAAAATCTTCATTAATTAATTATTTAGTTGGAAGAAAAGCAGTAAAAATAGGTCCAACTCCAGGTGTTACAAAAGGAAAACAATATATACGAATTAATGAAAGATTATTGCTTATAGATTCACCAGGAGTATATCCAAGAAAAGAAGGGCGAACTTCATTAGTTATGAAATCTGCTGTTGACGTAGATAAAGTAGATAATCCAGAAGAAATAGCAATAAGAATAATAAAACAATTTATAGCAAAAAAAGAAAAAAAATTCTTTAAATATTTTGATATTTCAATTACAGATGATCCAGAGTATGCATTAAAGCAAATAGCAAAAAGAAGAAGATTACTTTTAAAAGATGGTGAATTAAATATTTATGAAGCTTCAAAGATTTTAATAAGAGAATATCAAAAAGGAAATATTTTTTTAAGATGATTTTTTAATTTTAGATTTACTTACTAAATAGTTTTTTGGTTAAATCAAACATAAAGATAAGTTTAAAAATCTCTCTTTTATTTAATATAATATGGAAGAAGAAGTTATATCAAATAAACCAATAAACGTAAAAAAAGGATATATGTATTATGTGGATGCTAAAGGTTTTCTTCATGAAGCAATTCCTGGAGATGAAACTACTGATAAAAAAATAGATTTTCCTCCTGTTAGAAAACAAAAAGGGTATATGTATTACGTAAATCTCAAAGGAGATGTTTGCAGAAGAAAACCCTTAAAAGGCAGATAAAAATAAATAAATGGTTTTAAATATTTAGTTTCTTATTTTATTATGGATTTTAAAGAATTATTACCTAAGCTTGTTAAAGTTGAAACATTAGAAGATCAATTTTTAAAAGAATTAGAAAAATGTAAAAATAACAAAGAAGTTTCCATAGTTTTTATACCTATAGATAATGAATTTAAAATAGCTTTTTATGATAGTAAATCAAAAGAAGAAATCACTAATTATATTATTAGTATAGACAAATTAAGTGCTTTATATACAAAAATAAAAGGTAAATTTGATATAAATTTAGGAGGAATTTTTGCAGTTCAAATAAATAATGAACTTTTAAAAAATATAAGTAAAAATGATCAAAGAATAAGTATCGAATTAATTAATAAAAAAGCAAAATCTCACTTGGGCGATTTTGAAATAGTCATGATAAATGAACCAAAAAAGATTTCTGATGATAAAATTGCTTTAAGAGAGTAGTTCATAAAAATCTTTTTATATGTTCCCTATTTAATTTACTTATGTATTTTAATGAGATTATAAATTTAAACAAAGGTATTTTATCATATAAACAACTGTTATTTGAGATATTATTTTTTTCAATTTTATGTATTATACTACCTTCTGTTTTTGTTCATCCTCAATGGGTGGTTGGAACATTAGTTAATGCCATTTTATTTAGAGTAGCAATAACTCAAAAAGGTTGGAAATTTATTTTACCAATAGTTGTTTTACCTAGTATTGGAGCAATTTTTTCAGGTATTATTTTTGGAACTCCTATATTAATTTTATTTATTTTTGCACCTTTAATTTGGTTAGGTAATTTTTCATATATTTTAATAAATAAATTTTGCATTTTTAAGAAAAGATTAAATTTAGGAGTAAGTTTATTGTTATCTTCTATAACTAAGTTTATAATATTATTTTTAAGTGCCTTTATTGCTGTTTATTTGTTTAATTTTCCTGATATTTTATTAACAACTATGGGTTTAATTCAGATATTAACCGCTATTTTTGGCGGTTTATTAGCTGTTTCATATCAAGAATTAGAGAATATTTACAAAACATATTAAAAAAAGAAAAAGAAGAAGAAAATGTTATATTAAGATTAAAACGGCATTTATTTTTTTGGTTTTGCTTTTTTTGCTGCCATTTAAATTCCTCCTTTTGATATTTGCAATCTAGTTGCATATTATTCACAACTATATAATTTAAAAATCAATCTTGTATTATATAAAAATAGAGGTTTTTTAGACATTAAATTATTAAAAACCACTTTTATTAAAGATAAAAAGTTTTAGTAAAACTAAAAAAGTATTTTAATTTAAGAGTTATATTGATTTATTTAGCTGAGTAATAAATAATTATAAAAATACTTTTAGAAAAACTAATATTCTTTTTTCTTTTTTAAAATAAGTAATATATATATATTTAAAGGTTTAAATTAAATTTATTTCAGGTGGTGATATGATTATTGTTCCTAATTTAAATTTACCTGAGATTCAAGTTCAACAAGCAGGTGTTGATTTAACTTTAGATAAAATTTTTGAGTTTACTTCAAAAGGACAAATAGATTATGATAATTCAAATAGAAAGATAGCAGATACTAAAGAATTAGAATTTGAAGATGAAATTTTCTTAAAACCAGGAGCATATAAAGTTCAATTATCTGAATTTATAAAGATTCCTGAAGATTGTTTAGGTATATGTTTACCTAGGTCTACTTTACTTAGATGTGGCGCTACAATACATACTGCATTCTGGGATCCTGGTTATGAAGGTAAAAGTGAGATATTATTAGTTGTTTATAATCCAGAAGGATTAATTCTTAAAAAGAAAGCAAGAATAGCGCAAATGACTTTTGCTAAAGTAGAAGATGCTAAAGGGCCTTATAAAGGCGCGTATTATAAAGAAAACCTTTAGGAAAAAGAGTTTTAGCAAAACTAAAAGAGTATTTATATACCTAATCCTGCCCTAATAAATGTTACTCCCCAAGCTAAGGTAACTAATCCTAAAATTGTTGATAATATTTGAATTGTTGTCGGTCCTGTTATTTTTTTTAATTTAGAAGATAAAAGTAGAATAATAGCAGAGATTAAAAAAACTATTAATAAAGCAATACCAGTGCTTATCATTCCATATTCTTCAGATGAAATAATAATTGCTGTTATTGTAGCTGGACCTGTTAATAAAGGGGTTGCAATAAGACAAGCAATAGCATTAACAGACTCTTTTTTATTTAAATGGGAATCAGTTAGTGAATAACCTAAGGCCATTTTAATTCCTAATAAGGATAAAATTATTCCTCCGGCGACTTTGAAGTTTTCAATACTCGTATCTAATAAATTCAAAATATTTTGACCAAATATTAAAACTATAAAAGAAATTAATAAAGCAATCAATACTGCTAATACTGCTGCTCTGTTTCTTTCAGAATTATTCATTTTTTCTGTTGCAGTCAAAAATATAACAAAACTAGCAAATGGATCAATAATTACAAAGAATAAAATTATTAATTGTAATAAATGTATATAAATCATAATAATAGATATTAAAGTAAGATTTAAAACTTAATCTATAATTTATACTTTTTAAATTATCAAAAAGTGTATTTTATCAATAATTAAAATACTTTTAGAAAAACTAATACTCTTTTTCTTTTTAAGTTATTGTGTCTTAATACAACGTCAGTAAAATTTATGCTTTTATATATTTTATGCGTAAAGGCTAGATATTGTTTTAAATATTTTTATTTTTGATTAACATAGTTTTAAAAAAAGTTGTAATTAAAATAAAGTTGGTGATTTTATGGAATTTAAAAGTAATTTAGTAAAACAAAAATTAGAAAATATAGGTATTTCAGATGATTTAATAAAAAATTTAATTCGTGTTGATGGAATTAATGGATTTTTTAGATTTTTATATTTTGAAAAAAATGTTAAAGATTTAGATTCTTTAATAAAAATTAGAGATTATTTATATCAAGCAGAAATATTAGAAATTAAAAATAAAGGTAGATATATTTTAGAAGGATCTAAATTCAATATTGAAAAATACTTTGAAGAATTACAAAGAATAGAAAGTTTAAGAGCAACAGAGGGATTTATTAATGCTGGTAATTCTGGTACATTTAATGCAGGATTTACTTTAGGTTAAAAACCGCATAATGATAAACTACTGCGCTTTTCAAGAACCATAACAGTAAACTCATATTAATTCCAAAAACTGAATTTTTTATGTTTGGTTTACTGTAATGATGATATATAACAAAAGTGTGCCTCATAAGCCCGCCAAACAGGCGAATCCATATCAAAGTATGGGTTTTTGCATTGTTTGGCTATTGTTCAGTGTACCATTATGCGGTGTTAAAAGTTAGGGTTTACCGTGTAAGTGTTTTATTGGTTTCTTTAAAATCTCCTTTTTCCAACCTATTTTCAACACTTATCCCTTCCTTTTTGTAATGATTAATAAGTTTTTCAAATTCGACATAATCGATCTTTTGATGTTTTGATAGCCTTTCACCATCAAACAAAAAATTACTTTTGTAGGGTAAAGGGATATAAAAAATGCTTTTCATATTATTGATGTTTGTAAATTCTAATTTAACACAATCGTAAAAACCAAACCAAAATTCCCAAATTATTCTTTTTTTGAATGTAAGAAAAAATTTATTTTTTGCTTTGCTAACCTTAATCTCAACAAGTTTGGAATCTGAAATCACATCTGCTAAATTAATTGGCAGATATGTTCCAGCATATATCAAATACACGACAATTAAAATAATTCCTGGGGCTAGAACAATTTCTCTCCAATCATATGCTTCCGAATGCAAAAATAAAAAAATTAATAAAAATATAAAACCAATAACATACAATTTAGCAAACCAACTTGTAAGGTGACGATCAACTTTCACTTGCTTAGTCATATTTTCCATTTCTAAAACCTTTTTAGTTTTTCTAAAAGATTATTAAATTTTGACAAGAACTTCATTATTGAATTTGTTTATAATTTTTTTAAATGTTTCAGGTTTTAATACCATGATTTTTTTTGATATTAATGAATTATGTGCACGGAATAGATTGTTATATTGGACTGCGCTTTTGTCTCCAAATAAAGAGCCTTCTTTAAGGTCCGAATCTGATATTATCACTGAATAATCAAGTTCAAGATTCGTACTAAGCGCCATCATAATAACAGTTTCTGTTTTTTGATTATGTTTTTCTGTTGAAATTATTAAACCAGGTCTTTTCTTTGACCCTGAAAGATCAGAAAAAGGAAAATTTAGAATGTATATTTCACCAGGTTTCATAATATCCCTCAATAATATCTTGACCAAAACTTTTCTTCCTTTTCATTGTCCCATATTTTTTTTAATGAGTGTTCTGATGCATTCATTGTAAATTTTAAATCTTCATTTATTTCTTTATGTCTATTTTTTTTCTTTTCTTCAAAATATTGGGTTAAAGCAACTCTAATAATTTCGGCTTTAGAAGTTGCATACCCTTCTTCAATATATTGCTCAACAAAACGTTCTAATTGGCCTCTTAAATTAACATTTACTATAGTCATATGTTCACCTTCTATTAAATATATGCACAAAAAATATATAAATATTGTGTGGTTCAAGTTTTTAAAATTGTTTCTTTCTAAAACCTTTTTAGTTTTTCTAAAAGATTATCTCTTTTAATTAAAAAAAATAAAAAAATTATTTTTTAAAAAATTTATACATGGGTCTTATAGCAAGTACCAAAGCTGCAATAAGATATATATACCAATTTAAGGATAATATTTGAGGTATTAAACTAGCAATAAATAAAGTACCAAAAAACACCGCTAGTTTTGTTAAACCTATATCCCAAATATCCATTTTTTTATTCCATAATTCAATTAATTTCATAATATCCCTCTTTAAAATTTATTATTTGTTGCAGATTTAAAGAATCCTGCTATAAATCCAAGCATTGCACCAATTGCTATTAAATCTGGATTTGATATATCAAATATTTGCATAAATCCTTTAATTACTAATGAATTTAAGATGGGAATTATACTTATAATTGCTCCACTAATTGCACCCATAATCGCTCCAATACCTGCAAATAAAAATATTGCTAATATCCCAATTAAAATACCAAATATACTTCCCAATGCTAAATCCCAATTTTTTAAAAAATCCATTTATATCACCTATTTTTTACCAACTTTTTCTTCTTTCATTACATATTTAGCAATCATAAATACAACTAATGCTAATATTATGAAATTAATTATAGCAAATAAGAAATGCCCCCCTGCGATATTAACTGGCCCTAATGCAAATGTTGCTGTTTGCCAATTTCCCCCTGTAGAAGATAATAAAGGATTTGCAATAGGCATAATAATATCAGAAACTAATGCTTGAACTAATGCTGTTGCTGCACCTGCCATAATAAAAGCTACTGCAACTCCCAAGACTTTATATTCATTTAAAAATTCTTTAAATTCTTGAACTAATCCCATTTACATCACCACATACTACTAATTTAGATAAGTATTTAAAGTTTGAGTTTAATTTAAAATTTAATCATCTTTTTAA
>JBAZFO010000026.1 GCA_041653315.1 Candidatus Micrarchaeia archaeon
TGCCGTATCATTTCCGTTCATTCACGCACTCCCTTCTCTGACCGAGTCGTCTATGATGACCGGGTTGATCGTCGTATCCATTCCGGGATTTACGTGTGCCATGTTAATCCCTCGGATATGCCGGCATTGGTACGGCCTCCCGCTTTCCGGCTTGATTGCATGATGTGCATTGACACATTTTGCAGTCGTAACCGCAGGATTTTGGATCCGTAGGGACCGGATCTGAATCGCATTTTCCATCGCAGTCGTATTTTCCTCTTTCCCAACACCTCCAATCGAATTTTACCATGTTAATCCCTCGGATATGCCGGCATCTTGGCCGACTCTTTGTTTTTCTCCTTGAGTAATTCTAGGTGCCACGCCTTCGCCTTTTCAACGAATACGCGTTCATTCTCGTCAGCTTCTGCGTTGGTCATGGGTGCACCGGCTGGTAAACGAGTGTTCCATCCTGCATTACGCAAACGGTATATTCTTCTGGCTTGTCTGCCTGTGCATATGCTTCTGATGGAATTGCAATACTCCACCCAAGCTCTTTATTTCCTCTAACTTTGTATCCTGTCATGCTTACTCCTGCCTTTCGGCATTCCCCCGCCGGACGCGAACCGGCTGTATACGCTAGAAAGGAGGGGGATTATCTGAATAACTGCTTTAGTCCCGTGTTGAATTTCTTGTACTGTTTTGACTCCTTTTTCATCAGGACCATATCTTTACCACAGTCCGGACACTTGGGGGCATTTTTAGCAGTTGCGAGATTATACCCACACTCACAGGCGAACGCTTGAAACCTCATGATTACCACTCAATGCCGTATTGCTCTCGGTTTTCCCAGATCTCATACTCTTCTTCAGCAATCCGGTTTTCGGATTCTTCAGCACTGTTGTCGTATTCCTGCATTGTGTTGCTCCTAATCCCGTTTGGGTTGATTACCTATAGGTTGGACTGGTATTTATACCTATAGGTTTGTGACTTTTCCATGAGTGGGATCATATCCTTGGTGTGGCCCCCTCCCCCAATCGCACAGTTTGACACTATCGTCCGGCTCCCTATCATAACACCATATGTCTGTGTCTATCCAATCCGGGATGTACTGTCTCGCCCATATAACGCGCTCTGTATCGATGAGGCCACCTTCCGGCGTTCTTTCTACATCCTGGTATGTTGTTTCAAGCCAAACGATATCCAGATCTGGATCTTCCGGGAGTTTCATTATTGATGATATGCGTTTACTTCCCCCATACATCCTAAATCCTGTGCTCCACAGATGTGCATTGAAAAGGAGCATGCCTATTGTCCATTGATCGAGTAGGAAACCTTTACGGAGATATTTCGATAGGTAATCCTTGAGTGATTTTAGTTTGTCATCGCCTTTTTTACGGGAGAAATCCAGACCATACGTGTGTGAGCCCTGTTTGTATTTTGTTGACCAGAGGTGACGCAATGTATTTTCTAATTCGATTGATATCTCACAGAATACCGCCAGATGATAGTGCACGTATCCGCTTTTGTGCGGTTCTGTTACCCAAAAATAATCTACATCCCCACAATGTTTGCGGATCATCTTTAGCAATTTTGTACGCGATTTGTTGAGATTGCCCCATGCCTGCGATATTGTCAAGCCTTCCTGATATGATGTCAGTGTGATCATTACTACCGGGCGATCCACCTGCAACGAAAACCAAGATTCTAATCGGTCTAATTTCCACCCCAATTCTCTCCTACGATTCGGTCCCCATCTATTATCGTAATCAATTGGAGCTATACGAAATTTCCCTTTCTTGACATCGTATCCTTTTAAAATGAATTTCTTCTGCTCGCACATATCCAGATATTCAAAAAATTCCTGACATAACCCTTCATATTTCTTTTGAGGACGATCAAACGATAACGCCTCCAATTTCGTTAGTGCCGCTTCACAGATCTTTGATGGTGTGTCAGTTATGCTTAATGATGGGACAAGACTAGCCCCACCCCCAACCCCCTCCCCTTCTGGGTAGGGGGCTTTTATGATGGCTGTCGTCCTCAGGGGGCTCTCGCCCACGGACTCCCATTTCTGGTACGGGACCGTGACATATGTCACTGTAAACCACCTGCTGCTATACGCTCTCGTGAAAAAAGATAAACAAAATTATTTAAGTTAGTGCAACTAAACTTTAGTTGCTTATCTCTTGCTTTGTTTTTTGCCGGGCCTGCAAGCCCTGGCATAATTTGTTTCAGAAGATCACCTTATCAAATTCCGGTAAATGATGTAATCGGTTTCAATCCGTTATATTAGTTTTTAACAAGTAAATTTGTTTTAAGAAAAGAGTGGTTGTTTTAATATTCATATTCTGTCGTTTTTGTGTCGGGCACCTCCAACCAATGCGGCTTTATCATCTTTCCTTGTTCGTCCCATCCGCATATCGCCGGTAGTCTATCGCCACCCGGTGAGAAAGTGCACCCCTTTTTATTTTGGGTGCAGCTCACGCAGACGTGTTGCTTTCCCGGAGTCATGCCTGGTATTTCCTGAACGATCCTTCCTTGAAGAAATATTCATCGGGGTTTGTGGCCGGGACAACCCGAGCGCGGATCTTCATGGTTGGAATGAATACGTTGTCCCATACCGGGATTTTGTTTTCCGGACAAAGGATCCCAATATCGTCCATGAACTTGATCACCTTTGATCGTTTGGTGTCGCTCGGGCCTTTGCCCCAACTGAGGGTCTCGATGTTGAACTTCTGGAATACAAGGATGCCAGATTTGATTTCCTTCCATGTGGTTGCTGCATGGACTTTTTTGGGCGCTGGTTTGTTTGCGGCCCTGTCCTTTGCTGACTGCCACCCCTTAAGCTGCTGGTCCTTTGCTTCGACCAGTTCAAAGATGTATTCTTCCTGCGGATCGAGCGGGGGTTTGCCTTTGTTCTTTTCTCCGAGTCCTGAGAAGCTGCTGGCAACCTTTGAACCGTTGTAGTTGATGGTCATTTTGTTAACCTCGTAACTTCAATCCAATTTGAAATTAACCATTGGATGACTTTTGCCGGGATCATTTTCCCAGTTCTGTTCCCTTCGCTGTACAGGAGATTTTCTTTCTTTGCTATGAGAGTCATTGTATTATAATCACTCTCATACACTGTGATTGTTTTGAATGGTTCCGTTCTTATTTCCTGCTCGTTTAATTGAGCAATACCACATTATCGTAAAAATAGATAAATGTTTGGGTTTATTCCAGTTTCCACCAAACGGTTCCGCCAAGGTTTGCAAATGTGCCATAGACTTTGATGTCGTCTAATGTGACCTTTCGTGAGTATGTGGCGTTCTCCTGGATGGTGCGGGGGATCTGGAATTGACAAAAACCATCAACTGCATTTGACCTTCCACCAAAGAGCCATTCTAACTTTTGTGCGGATATGATGCCGGATCCTTTCTCCTGCACGATGAGATAGCCGAATGGGCCGGGGTTTGTAACATGATCGAATGTCCAAAGGTCATCGAACTCTGTTATGCGGCGTTCCGGATATTCAAAGTCGTCTGCCTTGTAAAGCCTGTCGCCTATCCCAACGTGATAGTGCGAGCAGTCAAAGAGGTATTGCCTTACATCATCACCTGTGCCATCACCGGTATCGTCGGAATATGTGTTGGTGAAGATGAATAGGAATTGGTCTTCCCTGTCGTCTGGCTTTACCACGAACTTCCGCGCCCACGATACAGACCACCAACGGTATGAATCCATGATGCGGTAATCGTATACCGTGACCCATGTGGAAAGGTCCTTTGTTCCTTCGCCGTTGATGCCCTGCACATTTTCCCTGAACCAATGGTGCCACTCTCGCATGTGCAACCCGTTGGTGCGGAGCATGTATTCTTCCGGATCCTCGGTAACATATACGACCGGGGATTCTGTTGGTTCTGGGGTTGGTGTTGGGGTTGGTGTTGGGGTTGGTGTCGCCATTGCATTATGGTATGTTGTCTTTGCGAGCGTGACGCACCCCCCGGTTAATGTAATACAAATAACCAGAAATAAGAGAGCCATGCAGACGATAAGAGCAAACCATTTTGTAAGTCGGTATCCGGTTTCATCGCGTTGTGGTAAATCTAATCCTTCAAGTTCGTCCATCATCGGGTATCATCTCTTCTGCTCTCCATCGGTTATTCCCATATATTTCCTGAACTTCCGGAGGGATAGCAAGCGCAGAAAAACGCCCCAATTCGGGGAAGCACTCTTCTTCTGGTTCGGCTTCTTTAGGTGGCTGGTCGTGGTATCGCCTCGCATATATGATGTCCATTCTTGCCATGGTGTCCCGGTCCTCTTGTCGTTTGGGATACAAAGGGACGGGAAGCGGTCTGTCGTTGGGGCTTGCTAAGCCCGACCTGTTGACAAATTTGTATTCGTTGCGCTTGTACCGGCTCGTTGGCTTCCATCCGAGATTTGGGTGTGGCTGGCAATGCTTATGTAGTGCGGGAACGTCTGGCACCTGGGCGTTTACACAGAGGAATACACACGGCATATTTTCACGGATGATAGGGACAACATTGGTGAATCCCTGCGATGATATTACGAGCCTCCAGCCGTATGTCCTAATCTCAAGCGCACCCCCGGCTATTTCTTCTGTGGCTTTGACGCGCTTTGGTTTGTTGGTAACTTTTGTACCGGCGATGAGCCATTGGGATTCGTCAAGGAATAGCGCGACCTTTGATCCTTTCCCATGCCATGATGACGGGGCTATCCTCGGGATTGTCCCGCGCCTGCATCCTTCTGATAATGTCTTGAAGAATTGAATCATCCAATCAAGAAGGGCATCCTCTGACCAGAACGCATTACGGACTTCAAGGATGTTGATGTGGTCGGGCTTGATTGCATAGAACACATCGTCCGGAGTATTAACTGGAGAATACGAGATATCGCCCGGGTATCCCGTTATCTCAATGCCCGCGTGTTTTGGTATGATGACGTTTACCGGAAGCCCCATGAAGAATAACGGCAGGATGTCGTGGTCCTTGCTGGCTGATATCCAGAGTATTACCTCTGTATATTTTATCCAGTTTGCAAGGTTGTGCATTTTGTTTGTCTTGCCGGACCCTGTCGGACCGATCACATACCCGTGCTCTGCCGGCATGTGGAGAAACGAATCTGCAAAGAATTTACCCGGGCCCGTAAGTATGAACGCCCTTTGTGATTCTTCCAGCTTGTCGAGATATGATGGATTAATTCCCCTCATCCTGCGAGCATCTCCTGACCTTCATCTGGCCTCACGTTATCTACGATTTTTGATTCTGCTGTGATCACGTCTAACCTTTCTTGAATCCCCCGCATAGCTTTGATAAGGTTCTTTTCGTACGCTCCGCAAGATTGCCCTTCAAAAGAACCATCGTACATTTCATATGCGGCATCAATCTCTGCCTTTACCTCATTAAGCAACGGAACGTATTTGAATTCATATTCCGGATCTATTGTCCCGTCCTTTGTGCGGAGTAGCATTGGGAGGTATGCCCGCAATTCTGAAAACCAACTCTGTAAAATACCAAGTTTCTCTATATGCTGTTGATTTCCGTACCCGTATCTGATTTTACGAATGGAGATAAAACCAGGATAACCAATCCCGGCTAATTTTCCTATGTTACTCCTGCTGAGTCCGACCATACCATTCCTTTGCGTATCTGCCGACTGCCGGCATGATGTAGCCAATGGCGAAGCTGATGAGCATTGCTGCCCAAAGGTTTGTTTCTGAAGTGCAGATCATGTTTTCCATAATAACGGCCTCACTCGTTTTACTTCTTCTGATATCTGTTCCATCTCTTTATTCCATTCCTCGCGTTCCCGTTCGGATATGGTCTTTAAGTGCAGTTTGACCTTAAGCCATTCTATCACCATCTCCATACATTTCCCGATGAGCGCGAACCCGTACTCCTTGCTAATCATCCGGATACGCTCTCCTGAATTCTTTCATTTCTTTTACGATAACGGCCATGCGCTTGCCGATTTTGACACGCTCTTTTATTGAGAGGGTGTGAATCCTATTTTGGATTACATCGGCATAGCCCTGCATCTCTTTTACGAGATCGAGCATGTGCTGTTTCTGTTCTGGGGTGCAATTCATCGCTGTGCGCCTCCGTTGGTCTGCTGTTGCTGCTGGCCCCTGCCTGTAATGCCGCTCCACATTCTTGAGAGTAGCCCGGGCTTTTGTTCATTCTCCCCGGATAGCAACGGCATACCCTGAATGATGTATTGCGGCTTCATCGCGAGCGCGAAAATGCTGTTGAATAGCTTGCCGTCCTTGTTCACGCTCTGATTGCCTGCTCCCTGATATACGGATAGGCGATACGAGCAGTCGTAATAAGTGGGATTGCCCGGGTTGGTTGGTGTGGGATCTACGTGGTTGAGTGCTGTCCAAACTCCATGAAAGACCGTGAACCTGGCATTAACAATGGTTGGGGTTGGCCATTTCTTGATGAGATCTTTCATCATGGCCATGGTTGCCATGTCGGGATTCCACTGTGCGGGATCCACGTTCTGCCCTGTGTTATTTACAACGCTCGGGGATTGGGTGCGGGTTACTTCTGCCATGTGATCAGCTCGCCAATGTGCTGAGTACCGGGCCGATAAGCCCCGCCCAAAGCATCATGCCAATTACGATGCCTATTACGAGATTCCGCATACTCTTCCCCATGTCGAGGGCTTCCCCAATGTCGTCAATGGTTGCTGCCGAACCAATGACCTTTTCAAGATTGGGGGCACTTCTTGGACGGACGTATAAATTACACGTCCTGCCCTTGTATGCTGCATACATCGGCTGCGTGAGTCCAGCGGCATCGGTGTATGTGATATAGCCTTCATGGTTGGGGCTAATCTCTGCTCCAATGGTATTCCATGTTTCCAAAAGGGAATTGTGCCGCCTTACCCACGGCATTAATACGAGAGATTTGATCTGCCCGTTGTCTGCAACATCCACTACCTGCATAACCGGGACTTTACGCCCGGTTAATTTGTATACCCATCTTTCGATAAAGTCCATAAGTATCACACCCTGAACCATCCTCTGATGGTCCCAATAGATTCTATGAGCATGCGCCACAATTCCATGATGAAACTGAATAGTTTTTTCTGGTCACTGAAGAATGTTTTAAAGAATATGTCCATTCTTCCGTGTGCCTTGCGTGCTGCAAATACCATTGATAGGGATATGTAAAGCGTCACGGTCATAAGGAGATTTTCAACAAAGAAAAACTTAATCCAGTATACCAAAGAGGTTACGAAATTAATAACATAAGAAAGGGTGGAAAATATCAGATCCGTTATCTGGCTGATGTTTTGCCCCGTCATGCTTCCAACAACTACGTCTCGCTTTTCCTCTCTGATTGTATATGTAATATCGGAGTCTGCAACAAACTCAAAACCAATAATGGGCGACGATACCCCGTACTGTTCAACGGCTATGTTATTTATCGCTCCAGATTGACCCGCGCCCATTATCCATCTGGACTCATCCAACTCTGTAAGGTTTCGGCTTGGGTACATGGAAATATATAACCTACCCGGAGTTACAAAAACCAAATCGTCGGAATCCCCATCTAGTGTTATTTCGGCTTTTGTTGCTACAGGAAACCCAAAGAGATCGTGCGGTTGATATGACCAAGATCCACTTGTTGTTGTTCCGTCTAATCTCTTTAAATCAAACGTTACATAGACCGGACTATCCCCAACCATATCTAATCTATATATCGCCATATCATCGGCGCAATCATAAGACATGGTTTGTGCCGTTACGGGCTGCGCTATCAGTATGAAACAAAGGAGTATTGCGGGGATTAATCCCCACGGTTTCATGGCTTCCACCCTGCGATATACAGAATCGTGAAGATGAAACATATTTGGATAAGCAGGAGCATGTTATCGGCTAACCATGATAACGAGAAACTGCTCTGCTCTGCCCTACATTCTTCCGCGCTGTAATCGGATGCCGCGGGGTCACAATGCGGGAGATATGTTTGTACCGGGGTTGGTGTGCCCCCCCCGGGGAGTGTTGTTACTGTCGTTGTTGGGTGTGATGTTATTGTTCCTTTGGTAAGGTATACGGTTCCTGATACAAAGGTATCTCCTCCGGATGGAACTCCGGTGTTGAGTACGATCGTTGTACTTCCAGTGTATCCTGATTTTTCCGCTTTGAAATGGACGTTGGTATTATTTGGGAATACGAACTGTGCCCAACCTGCGCTATTCGTGGTCTTGACCTGTGAACCACCCCCTGCGGCTTGTCCCGTTACTGTCGCACCAATGACGGCTAATCCGGTATCTACATCTTCGGCTTTTACGAATACGGTAACGTTCCCTTCTGATACATTGGTGAACCCTGTCGGGTACATGTAAAGGACGTAACCCGGGAATGCCTGGGGTTCTACGATAAGCTGTTCAGCATCGTTAAACCCAACAGCAAAGCCATACCCGCTTAATTTGTGATCTGCCAACGTGGTGATACTTGATGTGCCCGTGGATGAGGTTACATTGACCCATGAATCATTTTCTATATCCAGCAGGTCAATCGTAGCATTTGCAACCAATCCCCCGAAAACCATATCCTCGGCCCTCCAAGGGGTTGTTATCATTGATGTTGCGTTGTATACCCAAATGTATTCTGTTTTTACTTCGCAGTCGGATCCCATGTCGTTTGCTGCACAATGGGTAATTGTGTAATTACCGGATGCGGTGAACAGCATGGTTACATCTTCGCTTGTCGATGACGGGGATATAAATACCCCGGTGTTTGGGGTTGATGTCCAATTCCATGATGTTGCCGTCGTATTTGTCGATGTGTCTGTAAACACCACTGTAAGGGGGGCCGATCCGTTTGTTGGTGTCCCATTGAAGTCTGCTATCGGCGGGCCCGGGGGTGTTGTGGTAAAATAATGACTGACACCTCCTGTGTCATTAATCCATCCTAATTTTTCTGCTCCTGCATCAAATCTGACTGCAAACACTATCCTTGTAGTAACATCCCCCGGAAGCCTATATATATCAGCGCCCCCGTCAGATGAAACATTATAATCTGATGCTCTAGCATCATTACCTAAAAGCACATATGATAAATTTCCCCCCGCAGGAATATAAATAGCATTTGCGGGTGTTGTTGCTGTTCTTGCATCAACTAAAAGATAATTTATGTCGCACGTGCCCGTATAAGTTTGGCGCCAATCTGTCGATATGCGAGATTGGCCTAATGTTGGATATCCATAACCTGTTATGCTTAAATCTTCAAAATAAAAATCAGTATATGTTAAATGACCATCAATGTTTGTACCTCCTCCTGACGAAAATCCTACTTTTGACGCTGCACCAACATACGCTTCATCATGTGTTACCACATCTATTTTATTAGAACTATTACACCCATCGGTAAATAATACAGGATTCCAAATAGTCCCGCTTCCATTGTCCCATACGAATGATGCCTGGGCCGGGATTATGCACGCTGCAAGGATTAAGCAGATTGCGAGAAGGCGTTTCATCGTGCACCTCTCATAATCAAATAACCTACAACAAAGCAGATGAATATGATCGCAATGGCATTAGACTGCACAAATGGGAAGGCATGGTTATTGAGCCAATCTGTAGGATCGGTAAGTGGATTGCTTGACAGGGGTTTAAGCGTGAAGATGTATGACTCGTTTGCATCGAGCGTGATCACGCTGGTATCATTGTAGAAACCCTGCATACTGCCGTTTGGGTAATATACCATTATGTCCCGGCTGTTTGATGCTCCCGGGTTGCTCATGGTGATGGTTTGCGCATCTGCTGGTACTGAGAGCAGTATAACGATAACTCCGACAAGGAGAACAAAAAGCGCAATTGTCTTTTGGTTCGCCCTTATCTTTTTGAATTCCTTTTTAAGTTCTGGATCCAACGTCATTCTCTATTTCACCTTTGATCTGTCTTAGACGATCACCAACAGTTTTTATTCTACCTGTTTGATGATACGGTCTTAACATCACATTGTCCGGCCCGTTGGTTTTAATTTCGTGTAATCTACTCATGGTTTCTTCTCCAAGTCCTCAATTCGTTTTGTTAAGCTGTCGATTTGTTCCGACTGGTTCTTGATGACGTTCATCTGATACGCTGATATGCACCTGTCGTATACTGTCTTTGTTCCGTTAGTGGTGTATACGCACTCTGATAGACCTGCAGACTCTAGGTTCTGTGCGAGGAACCCATAGTACCGGCTTGTCGAATCCAGCCCGGATTCATACGTGTATTCGAATGAATATGGTTCGATCTTGTCGAGTATCTTTGGATCGTCTATTGTGTATTTCTGTTTATTCTTTTTCTTGGTTTCATCGGATACCGATGTGATATTACCGCCGGCATCGAACGTTGCCGTTCCTGCGCCATATGAGCTAAACCGCACCGTACCCTGAACATGGAGCGTTGCGGTCGGTGCTGTTGTGATTATGCCAACCATAGGGGAATTTGTATTTCCTAAAATACGGATTGCTTCAACGGCTGATGTGCGTGCTGCATTTGGGACGTATAAAGACAGACTGCCCGGGGAGGAAGTATAATCCGCACCACGCAAGGCAATGCGGGCAGATGACCCAACCGTTGTATTTCCGCCCTGGATGAACAGGCGATCGTTTGAAACGCCTGCCCTGAATATGTCTGTGCCTGTCAAACCCCTCGACGCATCGTTGAGGTAATATGATGCGTTCCATGTCTGGTCATTACCTAATAAAGCATCGACATATGATTTATTTACAACATCGGATCTCCCTGTGATATTGTTTACCGTGATGTTATACATCGACATATTCAGGTTGCCTTCCATCGGGCGCGACCCATTTAAAAAGAGGAAACCACTGCTTTGAAAATCAGAACCGGGTGTCATATTTGGGGTGAGGTTAAATGTTTGGTTCATTTCACCCTCAATGATGATACTCTGTGTCGCTGAACGAACACACAACGGTGTCCAATCTGTTAATGTGTATTTGCAGAAAAACGGGATGGTATCGACACTGGGGTTTATTTCTATGGCATTTACTGGGATTATTGCAGAAAGAATCAATATACATAAAAAAAGGGCTGCAATTCTCATTAAACCATAATTGTCCCGGAAGGCTATAAACCTGCCGGGCATTTATGGCTTATTGGCTTACATCCGGATCTTGCCAAGGATGCTGTCAAAGATACCAAGCACAAAACCGATAAGGGCCATCGCGATGATGATCGGGAGCGCTGCAAGCACAAGGCTGAGCAGCGTCGGGAACAGAAGAATAACCCCATCCAGTACCGGCCCGATAGATGCGTTAAGGTCTGCCGTGTTTTTCACCCCCTTTCACATTTGTCATAAGTAGCAATTGACCACCGCATATTTAAATGTTGTCTAGTCTTACGTCGTAGAGAAATATGCATTGTTTCTAAATGTCGTGGTGCTTAATAGGAAATTGTGCGCGCTTGAACCAGACCAACATTTTTGAAGTGCCGTTTCCTTTCTTATGCAATACTGGAATGGAAGCACAGGTTCCGCATTACCACTTAACGGGCGTTTGTGGTTCTCAATCTTACATCTGGATACGGAACTTGGCACACCCAATACAACAGACCAACTTTAAAAAAATGCTGGATCAACCGAGAAGCGCGGAAACTTCCTGGTAGAATTGATTGAAGAATAGATTGTATTTCGTTTTTACTCTCATTCTTTTGTATGAATGCCCATCCAACTTCCTATGGCACTTTGTACACAGCCAGATATAATTGGTTGGGTCCCTGTTGTATTCTCCACTAATATTACAGAGCTCCAATCGTTTTGGCTTTTCCCCACAGTGTGAACAGGCTTCTGGTTTTGGGATTGTCCTTCTTAATACCAGATGCAGGGAGTTATATTTTATGTTGTCCCCTTTCCACCTGGGGCTTGTTTCGTCTTTCTTACCGGGACGGCCACATGTCTTTTGCCATGCTCGGATCTTATCCGGATTGCCCCATTTCTTTTGGCACCTCTTTGATTGTTTCGATAACCATTCTGCAAACAATACTGGATTATCCAAAACTTCCTTTCTTGGCAATGGCATATAAATTACTAGTATTACAATCGTAAAAAAGATTTTGATATTGTGGTGGTTTGAAGGATTACGAAATGGTAAGCTGCTGCTCGTCCGGGTCGCTGGGCCGGAGTCGTCGCTGTATTTCCATGATCGCCTCTACTTCCTCAAGCGTTGTATTCTCATCTCCATGCGGGCAGTTTTTACATTCAATTGGCCAACATGGTGCTTGGCAATGGGGGATCTCGTATTGTTTGCTGCTCATCGCTGGTTAAAGTCCCGTGGTCCTGCCGGACCGTGTCTTACCTGTGAAAGAATCCATGCAACAATTAAGATAAAGACCAATATCGGGATAACTGATAATATTAAAGATCCAAGCGCCGCTATCGGAATTGGTTCCCAAAGGTTTGATATGTTTTGTATCATTGCTGTGGCTCCTGCTGTGCCCGGAGGGATTCTACCTCGCACTCGATCATCTCAATGTAATCGATAATCGCCATTTCTTTTCTGTATCTTTTTTTCAGAACTGCGAGGATATTGTCCGTTGTCTCTGCCTGCTCGCGGGCGGCTTTGGCTACCTGTGCGTTGATGCGTTCGTTCTCAATGGCGGCCTTTGCCTGTCCATCTGTATAACCATTCTGATATGCCTCTCTCCACTGTTCTGATTCTTCGGGCAATTGATCTTCCGGTGCCGGGGCGCTGGTGTAGGAATCTTCCATGTGCTCAACCAATCCGGCAACATTGTTGTATGCGAGCCATTGCCCCTTCCAGAAGGTAGTATGCAATTCGTCTGCATCGTCTTTGCACATCTCTTTATGTGCTGCTGCATGAAATTTCCGAATCTGTTTCAAGAGATCGTTTTCCGGTGCCGGGGCGCTGGTGTGGATGGCTCGCTCATCTGTATACGGGCAACCCTCACACATATCCCAATGATCACATTTGTCACAGTGATTTTCCCCAGTGGGTGTGATGCTGGCAAATTCCAGCATATAAGTATCCCCAGTATCATCAAATCCCGTAATGGTAAGTTCTTGCACACCATCAGTTCTTTCTGCGAGTTCAACATCAAAACCTGCAAACTTCATAAAGGCTATGATGTCATTGCGGTCTGCTATTTTCTCGCATCGCTGCGAGTGCGGCTGGCGGGCGAGGGTCATTGGACACGCTCCTTTTTCGTATCGTCAAGATAACACGACGCATTGTTATTCATCCATCCGTGGTAGTTGCTACACCAGACGAACCCGTCTTTTTCCACTCCATCTGGGGTTGTCCACATCCCTGCGGTGCATTTTGTGCATGTCATCGGGCACCGCCTTTGGTGCTTGGGTGCTTTGTATCTGCCCTGATTTTATCCACCTGCTCCCTTGCCCATTTGTGAGAGGTGCAAAAACCATTCAGGAATCCGGCTATCCAGTCTTGCTCATTGTGGTTGTGCTTCCGTTCCTCCCTGCGTTTCCATTCATCGTGTGCCAGAAGAAGCAAATCTTCGCTGCTGAATTTCGGCTTATCCGGCGCAGGCGCCGGGGGGCTGGTGTGTGTGGCTCGACGCTCCTTTTCAAGTTCTGCCCTTATGAAGCCCCGGCAATAACACACCAGTTCATAATCTCCGTGGTTTTTTGATGATAACTGACCATCAACTTGCGTTTCTTCAATTGCTCCAATAAGTTCTGTGAATTTTATATCCAGTCTTTCAAGCGCAGAATATCGCATATCTGGATTTAGCGGCTGGCGGGCGGGGGTCATGGAGCACCTACCTTTTCTGCTATACAGATAGTTGCATTATGATTTCCCCCATGTAAAACCATCAACCCATCAACTATACCGAATCCTTTTACTTCATCACACGGGAGGACTATTAATCCATCAACAATTTTTAATCCCCTGGTCTTTCCTACATGAGAAGCCCCATAACCAAAAGAAAGAACGGTTCCAGATGGTTTTATTATTCTTACAATCTCGTCCCTTATTTTAGACCAGTAAGACGCCTTGGTATCATGGAGAGTTATACCTAAAGACTTGTAAACCTCCTTCCGCTGACGCGGAGTGTATGCTGGATCATTCAAGAAAATATCCGCACACTTATCGGGTTGTTCCTGGAGCCAGTCGAGAGAATCGATCCCAGTAATCGCAATGTCGTTGCGGTGATTCGCTATTGTAGAACCACCACAGAACGGATCGTATATTTCTCCCCCGGTATTCCAGGTTTCGATGAATCTTCGTATTGGTGGAATTGTAAATGTGGCGGGGCTTGGCATTGCCCATTCAACACGAAAAAACGGGTATGTCATCGGGCACCGCCTTTGGTGCTTGGGTGCTCTACTCTACGTGTCAGTTCTTTAACATAGAACAAACAGCGATCTTTTGTAAGCCCATCGAATGTATTTTCCGGGATGAGTATTTTTGTAATTTCTTGGATGACACTTCTCCCGGAATACTCATCCACGCTTGGATCATATTCGCGCTGCCATACAATATCCCCAACCTCATAATTCCGGTCGTTTATCCGAATTTCAAAGAGTTTGTTATTATACCAAACCTCATCGAAAAACGGCTGTACACATTTTACTTCAATGAATTTCATCGCCCTCCCTCCTGCTGCTGTGACCGGAGGGATTCTTCCGCCGCGTCGAAAATCTCCGCGAGTTCATCAATCCCTATCTGTGGTATCTCCTGATCGTTTGGATCGTATGGGCGTGGTTTCAGATGGAACCTATCAGATATTTCTTTGCGTAAAGCATCCAACACCTGCTCGCGGGCGACTTTGGCTGCTGATGCTGCCTGTGCCTGATAGATACATTCCTCACAGGGTGGACGCGGTGCTTGGGGGCTGGTGTGCGGGCGGGAACGGATTACACCAAATTCCTGCTCCCATAATCTGATGAGCGTTGTCTTGGGCTCGTTCTGATCGAGTGCTGCATAGAAATAATCGTTCAAACATCCGAGATCGTCTTCATTGCAGATGTATTCCTGTTGCGGATGGCGGGCGAGGGTCATTGGACACGCTCCTTTTTCGTATCGTCAAGATAACACGACGCATTGTTATTCATCCATCCGTGGTAGTTGCTACACCAGACGAACCCGTCTTTTTCCACTCCATCTGGGGTTGTCCACATCCCTGCGGTGCATTTTGTGCATGTCATCGGGCACCGCCTTTGGTGCTTGGGTGCTTGGTGTGCATCTTGTCACCCCCAGTTGGGGTTTGTCCAGTAGTTGTATTTCCTCGCGTGGACAACGTAGCATTCACAATCATCATTCTCGCAGTCGTCCCCCGCTTCTCTTGGTATTGACTGCACTTTTCCACATTCGGGGCATTTTGTCATGTCCCGAAGTTGTCTGTAGTTTTCTGCTTTTGAGATCATACCTCGCTCACTCCTTCCTCCTGCTGCTGCTGATCCTGCTGTGAGATTGTATCCCCTATTCGCGGGCCTTCCCAATCCTGCCGGCGCTCGTTACGGAAGATCACGATCACGCTTGGGAACGGTGCGCCGTTCTTTGAATCACCGAATTTCAGCCGGCCTTTCACAAAACGGATCTCCTGCGCTTTCATCACGTAGTCGTGCCAGTACCGGGTGTCCGTTCGGCTCGGGATTAGGCAGACCACCACGGCACCTTTAAGAGATTCTTCATACGCCTTTTTCATGAACGGACCGATCTTGGAATAGGGAGGGTTAAGCCAAATGCGGCGACCCCATTTCACCCATTCAAGATTTAAGGCATCAGTAAAACATCGATTGCATTTCTGATTGGTATGATCCGCCGCTGCATCGCAATCAAAATGGAATTCTCGATCCAGCATGTCGAACAACCAAGATGGTGTACTCCATTGGTCCGATGCTTTGCTGAATAGTGCCGTATCATTTCCGTTCATTCACGCACTCCCTTCTCTGACCGAGTCGTCTATGATGACCGGGTTGATCGTCGTATCCATTCCGGGATTTACGTGTGCCATGTTAATCCCTCGGATATGCCGGCATTGGTACGGCCTCCCGCT
>JBAZFO010000027.1 GCA_041653315.1 Candidatus Micrarchaeia archaeon
AAATAGAAAATGGAGATATTCAAAATGAAAAAATAACAGTTCAGCCTAATTTTAAACCAGTTGAAGATTATTTAAAACTACAAGGTAGATTTAAACATTTAACTCCAGATGAAATTAAATACATTCAAGCGCGTGTGAATAAAGATTGGAAAAGATAATTAATTTGATACAAGTATTGTTGAAGCTTCTTCTTTTATATGTATTTTTGCTTCCTCCGGGATAAGCTCCATTTGTTTTTTCCATCCATTTGTCCACATTCTTAAATATTCTTCTGCTATTTCTATTCTTTTTTTATATTCTGTTTCAGGAATAAAGTAGAGATCTAAAATTCTTTTATAAATTTTTATTCTTTTATCTAAATTTTCATCAGTATATTTTTCAGTGTGAATTAATAAAATTAAAGTGTTGAATTCATTCAAAGTTAGTTGTGGTAAATCTTCATCAGTCATAAGTTTACAATATGGAAATTCAGTATCTGTTACTTCTTCACCCATTAATTGTTTATCTATAATTAGTAAAGGCCTCCCATCTTTTCTAATTTCAGAAGTTTCAGTAGATTTATATACAAAAGTTCTTTTACCGTAATTTTTTTCAAAATATTTTTCTTTTATTTCCATTATAATTACCTTTAATTCATGATAATATAATTAGTGCGACACGGGTTTATAATGGTTTTTATCAATCAAAATTGTTGAAAATTAGCATAAGGAGAATTAGACTTAACGACCCCATCGTTAAGTAGCTGGGTGAACTTAACGATCCCATCGTTAAGTATATCTGTGTTCTCGTTTATATTATAATTTAAGAAACAAGGATTTAAAGTTAAAATTACAGACGGGTATAAATTTTTTTTATAATTTAGAAGACTTCAAATTTTTCATCAAATTTTTTCAATTGTTCTAATATAATTAATTCTTCTTGCATATTATTTTCTTTTGCTATCCTTCTTGCTTCTCTATATGAACCAAAATTTATTAATTGTAAGACATATTTTTTTATAAATACATTTTCCTCAGGAAGATCAAAATATTTACTTATTTTTATCAGTTTTTCATATTCGTGTATTGAGAACATAGTAATTTTAAAACCACTACCTTTTAATTGTGATTCTAAAAATTCTTTTACCTGGGGCAAAATTGCTTTTTTAATGTCGTCTTCTTCTAATCCATATTCTTGTTTAAGTAATTTTATTTTTTCACCAATGTTAATATGATTCAAAAAAATATTTCTCATTAGTACTTCTTGTTCAAACATTTTTTTTACTTGTTTTAATTTTAGATTTTTATTAATTTCATCAATTTTTTCTTTATATTTTGGATCCAATTCAAAATAATTACAGTATTCTATAAAAAATTTAGATTTTTTTTCAAAAAACAGAGGATCTTTTTCTGAAATAAAATTATTAATTACTTTTTCTATATTCGGTTTTAAAATTTGTTTTAAGCTTTCTTTTCTCATCATCATTATGTCTGCTATCTTATCTAAATCAAAAACTTTATTTATATCTACTTTTTCAATAAGTATTTTTGATAGTGATAGATTTTTCTCACTAAACCTTTCTTCAAATAATTTTTGAAGCGCTTCATTTCTTAATTTTTCAAAACCCCAGTCTTGCGCTTGTAAAGCAATTGTTAAGAAGTTAAGGTGAAAAGTTTTTTCTTTTAATGCTTCTAAAATAAGATTTTTTTGTGCTTCTTTTAATTCCTCACCCAAATTAAAATAAGAGTATAGTTCTAAAATTCCATCAAAATTAGTTAGTTTATTTTTATCATTTAGGATTGGATGAAAATTTATATGTATTGATTTTAGTTTTTCTTTTACTATTGGAGATACAAAACTAGCAATTTCTCTTTCAGAGATTTGATACCTTCTAGATAGTAATTTAACTATTTCTATTAATTTAGGTAAATTAATTCTTTCTATATAAATGTTATTTATTTGAATTATAAATTCTCTTTGAATTGATTTGTGTATTATTGAATGTTGTCCATATTTTTTAGCTTGTCTTATTGAATTGGATAAATAACCAATAGTATAAGAAGTCTCAGAAATCCAATATTCAAGGTCATTATACATTTTTTCATCTTTTGAGAAGATTACAAGAAAATCCCTTCGATTTTCTAGATCATTTGAATTTTTTTCAAGTTTTTTTATGAGCCATTCCTTTCTTTTTTCCTCTTCTTCTGTTTTTATCTCTTTAGTGATTGTTTTAAATTCATTTACTAATTTTTTTGTTTCTTCGAGTATTTCTAATGTTTCTTTAATTCTTTGTTTTGTTGTTTCTGAATTTTTTATTGATTCTAAAAGTTTTTTATCTGAAATTTTAAATTCATAACTTAAAATATTTATTACACTTAAAATATAACCCTCATTTTCTGTTTCAGAGACTTTCTGTAAAAATAAAGGAACTAATAAATCTGGGATTTCCTCTTTAAATCCATATTCCATTGCAAGTCTTGCTGCTTGTTCATAATTTGCTGTTTCTTTTAATCTTTTTAATTCACTTTTTACTCTGTTTATTGGTAATTTTAAGCTACTTCCGTCAAACTCAAAGCCAGACAAAATCATTCTTGCTATATTAAATTTTGATATTACTAATTTATTATTTGTAGCATCCTTAAGTATTTCAGTATCAATAATAGTATTAAGTATTATTTTAAGTTCTGATTTTGTAATTCCAATCTCTTCTGCAGTTTTTTTCATTGATTCAAAGTCAATTAATAATTGTCTGTTTGTTAAAATCAGAGTTATTTCCTTTTCTAAGGATTTTTCAAATTCTTCTTTAGTTTTTGGTTTCTTTTCTTCTGTTTCTTCAAAATCTTCTACGTTAGCTTCAAAATCAAATCTATTTGGAGATATTCCTAATCTTTTTAGTACTTCTTTTTGTTTTTTGCCCTCTGTGTTTACTGTTTCTATTTTTAATAAAAGAACTTTATCTAGAGAACCTAAAGTTTGTTGAGATATGCCTGTTTTTTCTTCAATAAATTTTCTATCTGGGTGCTCAGGTTCTTTTTTTGGTTTAATTTCTTGCTCTAATTTTCTAACTCGATTATTTTCTAAATAATACATATAAAAATCCAAATAATTTATTTTTTCTTTACCTTCTAATTTATCCCAATATTCATTTATTATTTTAGAATTTTTTGTTTTTTTATAAAATTCTTCTGGATTTTCATTTGCTAATATTCTAAATTCACTGTAAAAGATGTTTTCATATGTAGAATTAGAATATGTCCCATACTCTTTAGAGAAAATCTCCTTTATTATTTTTTGATAGTTTTTTTCAATTTTTTCCTTTTTTCTTAAAGCTTTTTTTTCACTGATACTCATTGTTTTTCCTTCTGCTTCTTTTCTTTTTGCTATCTGTAATCCAAGATAATTAGTATATGCCCTATGTTGTTTTGGAGACATTTCTTTATTAGAAATAGATTCAGGTATTACATCACTACCTCTTAAGTTAGAGAATTCTCTTTTTTTTGTTTTATTCTCCTCAATATCTGTTTTTGGAGTTTTGCTTGAAAAACTGGAGAAAACCCCTTCACAAACTAATTTAAGTACTTTTTCAGCTTTTTCTAGATTTTCTTTACTTTTTTTCTTTCTTTTCATTTTTTTAACTATTTTTCCAAAAATAAGAAGAGTTTTGTATTTACCATTAATAATTTCTGTTGATTCTGGATAAATCTCTGAATCTAATTCTTCACAAAAAGAAAATAATTGTTTTTTTTGTTTTCTGTTTAAGTCTTCTATTTTTATGTTTCTTAATTTTGTTAATTTTCCATCAAAATCTAAACTAAAATTATTATTTTTCATAATTTTATATGTGTGATAAGGAATAAAAATCTATGCTTTTTTTAATTTTTTATCAGTAATTTTTAATAATAAATTTTTAAGATATATATATATATATTTCGCTACTAAAATAATGTATAATCTATTAGGGTGATTTAATGGCTAAAGTTGCAATGAGAGATATAGAAATAGGAATTGATAATTCTTTGACTGATGAAAAAGCAGTCCAAAAAATTTTTGCTGAACAAAACAAAACAATAAAAGATATTCTTGAAAAAAGAGCAGGAATGACACTTGATTTTAATTCTCAACAACTTGCAAAATTAATTCAAACAATATCTCCTAAAAAAATCTTCAAAAGAAAATATTAAACGTTATTATGGAAGGATTTGATCATTATATAACTAGAGCAGATGAAGTCTTTAAAGATGTTAATTCTGGAAAATTAACAGTACCACAAGCAGAAGAAAAACTACAAAGAATTTTGAAAACAACTGAAACAAGAATAGGTTCAGACGTAAGAGAATTAGCCCCTAATGATACTACTAATAAAGGGGCTGTTCTTGATTCTTCCTTATTTGCAATTTCAGTGGTAACTTTTGGACCACCCTTTGTTGCTCTTGGAATTGCTTTTGCTCCTATTTCTGCATCGATAGGAGGCATAGTAATAGTTGGGAGTACTCTTGTTGGTACTATTATTCCTTATTATACAGCATTAGATTTTCCTCCAGATAGGCCATGGCGCACAGTTAGTGAAGAAGGAAAAAAAGCATTATATAATAAAACCATGCAGGCATTAGGTAATCTAGAAGTTGATAAAACTGAGACTTTAAAAAGTATACCAAAAAAGAAATAAGATTAGATATTATCAAATTAGACTTAAAAATATTTAGAAATATTTCATAATTGTAATATCTGTGATTTCTTTTAAAAGCGCTTTTTCTTCTTCTGTTAATTCATCTGAAAAATGAGTTTTAATTGTACTGGCTGTTTCTCTATTTATATATGAATATAAAACATCTTCTTCATTAAAATCTTTTCCTGCAATTGGTTTTTCCATTGAAACAGCAACTTGCATTCCTTTTTTAGCTTCTTTTATATTTTCTCCTTTATCTTGAATAACTTTTATTTCTCCTAAAATTATTCCTTTTTCATTTATCATTTTAAAACCAGGCCTTAATTTTCCACCTAAAATTTCTACTCCAAAAACAGCAGGTTTGCTTACTCTAAAAATATGATTTCTTAATATTCTTATTTTTACAGGCCAAACTAATCCTTTCATTACTGAATCTTTATCCCTTTGTTTTTCTTCTTCAGCCCATTCTTTATATTTATCTATTAAATTATATACAACATTACTTTCAAAAATAGGTATATCTTCTTCTTTTGCTTCTTCTTTTGCATCTTCATTTATTGAAACATTAAATCCTAAAATTGCTCCTAAGTATTTATCCATATTTCTAACTGCTTTTGCTCCTATAATATCTGTTTTTGTAATTTTTCCAATTCCTGCTTGTTTTATGTTTATTTTTTCTCCACTAAGCATTTTGATTAATGCTTCTGTTGAACCTAAGGTATCTGTTTTTATTATTACTCCTGCGCCTTCAGATTCAAATAGAACTTTTTTTAATTGTTCTTCAATTTCTTTAGTTTGTTTTTCTTCATCTTCAATTATTAAAAAAGGAGAACCTGGTATCGCATCTTCTAACTCAGGTGCAAATATTTTAAATCCAGATGCAGCATGAACTTCATCAACATAAATGAATTTATCTTTAATATGCTGGCCAGGCAATGTTGGTTTTAATATGCCTCTTATTTTTGTTTTTTTAACTCCTTTTAAAGTACCAAATAAAAATTCATCTCCTTTTTTTACAGAGCCGTCATAAATTATTACATCAATTGTTGTTCCTAATCCTTTTTCTTCTTTAATTTCTAATATAGAACCTTTCCCTTTTCCTTTGACTTCAATATTTAGATTTTTTTCTAAGTATTTTTGGCTTATGCCTGAAATATATAATAATAATTCAGCTAAACCTTCACCTGTTTTTGCACTCATTGGAATTATCAAAATTTGTTTTGTCATTTCTTGTACTCTATCAAATCTTTCAGTATCAAATCCATATTCATACATTTTTCCAACTATCTCATAAATTTTTTGATCTAACAAGTCTTTTGTAGTTTCAGTTTGTTGTTTATAACTTTCCATAAAACAAAAGTCTTTTTTAGGATTCCAGCCCATTAGTAAATCAATTTTATTTGCAGCAATTATAAAAGGAGTTTTCTTTTGTTTTAAGATTTTTATACTTTCAATTGTTTGTGGCTGTATGCCTTGATTTATATCTATAACTAATACTGCTAAGTCTGCTAAACTTCCTCCTCTTTCTCTTAATGAAGTAAAAGCTTCATGTCCTGGTGTATCTATAAATAAAATTCCTGGTAATTTAATTTCTAATTTCATTTGTTCCAATTGTTTTTTACAAATAGTTAACAATATTTCTTTTGGAACTTCACTTGCTGATGTATGTTGTGTAATCGCGCCTGCTTCTTTAGATGCTACGACGGTGTTTCTAATTTTATCTAAGATAGATGTATTATGAATAACCATTCCTTCCGCAACAAAATTGTGGGTATTAGGAATAGTGAAATCATAAACATATTCATATTCTGGTTTTTTTTCTTTTTTAGTTTTTACTTCAACAAAACTAGCAGAATCTGTGGTTAATGATGAAAATTGCTCTTTTAATTTTTTGTTTTTTGTATTTTTTATTAATTTTTTTATAAAATTAATGGAAAGTCTATCATATTTAAGATATTTATTATAATATGCTAATTTTTTGTTTCTACATTTAATTTTTTGTTTTTTTATAAATTCTCCAGAAATAGGGGACATATCAAATATTCTGCTTGTTGAAGATTTTTCTTTTGCTTGTTTTAGAACTTTTATTTTTTTAAGGCATTTTATTTTAAATTTTGATAGAAATAAATAGAGATATGGCTCATTTGCTATCTTAATTTCCCAATACGTTTTCTGTATTTTTCCATATTTTTTTATTCTCTGCCTTTTTACTGAAGGAATTCCGAATTCTAATAACATTAAATTCATTTCTTCAACAAGTGCTTTGCTTTTACTTAAAATTTCAATCGAATTATTTATTTTAGATACTGTACCATCTGTATCAAACCAACCTGCGATTGCACCTTTTTTTAATTCATGTGAAGTCTGAATGATTTTTCCAAATTTTATATCTCTTGCTTTTTCTTTTTTTGGAAAATCAAATATTTCATAAAGTATTCTTGATAATGTTTTACCCCCCGTATTAATTATTTTTGGGCATTTATTTTTTTGTTTTTCTATTTTTGAATTTAATTCTAAAACTTCTTTACAGTAATTAATATATGTTTTTGTAACGTTTTCATCTACATTAAATAAATTAACACTATGACCTAAACAACCATCTCCAATAAGACAGCCAATAATATAACCAAATTTTTCAAATTCTTCTTTTGTTTTGGGCAATTTTACTTTTCTGCTTGTATGGCCAGCTCGCCATTTCGGACTTGTATTTTTAATGTGTGTAATTATTTCATATGCTTTTAGTTTTGATATTCTAAACATTTTAGCAATTTTAAAAAAATCAATAGTTCTGAATCTTTTATTTTTTAAAGCACCATATGGACAGGTTGAAAATACGTTGGCTTTTAATAATTTTTGTTTATCCTCTTTTTTTAATCTTTCAATAAATTTTTCATTCTTTATAAAAACAACCATGTTGTCCATTTTTTCAAGTTTTTCTATTATTTGTTTTTTAGTTTTATTCAAGTTTTTTGTTAAGCTTAATTTTTTTGCTGTTACTATAAAATCTCCTTCTTTTATGTCTCTTGCTTTTTTTTGTTTTATTTCAGCATTTTTAGTTAAAACAAAAAAAGGATGTTCTGGAGTTACTTCTACTTCCTGTCCAGATCTTAGGGATATTTTTATTATGTTTTTTGGTGATTTTAATTTCCATACGTGACTTATCCTTTTTTTAACAAATTCCCCACCCTTAAAACTAAATATTTTTGCTCCTTTTTTTAATTCAAATACCTCTCCTTTTTGATTTTTTATTTTTTCTCCGTCTTTACAAAGTCTCTGATAAAGTTCATCTGCGTTTATTATTTCACCATCGTCAAGAATAATTTTTGTTTTAGGTGCAACGCATTTTCCATGATCAACATGTGCCATGATTGTAACTATGGGTTGTCTGATTGTCATTATAAAACACCTTTTATTATTATATATCAAAGAGTATTTAAGTGTTATTTTTTATTCATAATAAACTACTCTTTTTCCAATTCCCCATTTTTTAATTGCAGCGCCTAGTTCTTTATGTTCTTTTGCATATTCTAAAATATCTTGTTTTTTCATATATGAATCTATTGCTTGGCGCATTGCTGTAGCGCCTGATTTAATTCCATCTGGGTGGCCTGCTACTCCCCCTCCTGCTTGTAAAAATAGATCTGTTCCTCCTCTATGTATTGTTTCAGGAATAATACCTGGATATAATCCACCTGAAGAAACAGGCATAACAGATTTAGTATTATACCAATTTTGTCCTAATACATCTGCTTTATCATTTTCAAATATCTTTTGTTTAATTAATGCATCTCTTATATTTAATTCTTCTTTATATTCACTTTTCATTTTTCCAGTTCCAAATGTTCCAATATGTAGTGAGTCAGCACCTATTAATCTTGCAATTTTAGCAACTGCAAGCATAGTCATTCCATTTCTTGGATTATGTGTGAACATTCCATGTCCTGCTCTATGTGCATGTACAATTAAATTAGGTTGTGAATTTCTTAATGTTTCAAATCCGGCCCAGCCGCATGTTAAAATATCTACCATAGTTATTCTTCCTCCATGATCCTTTATAAATTGTGCTCTTTTCATCATTATATTTGTTTCAGCTGAAACATTACAGCAATAAATTTTTTTCTCTCCTGTTTCACTTTCTGCTTTATCTCTCATTTCTAATGTTCTTATTACTCTATCCTCAAATTTATTAAATGTCATACTTGTTAAATTTTCATCATCTTTTACTAAATCTAATCCTCCAGACCAAGATTCATATGCATATTGAGCATGTACTTTAGCAGTTCTTCCAACTTTTGGTTTTATTATTGTTCCACATATTGGTCTTTTTTTAATTTGTGTAATTTTTCTTATTCCTTCAATCCCATGTTTAGGTCCTTTGAATGAATTTATTATATCTTTAGGAAATGAAATATCTAATAATCTTAAATTAGCAATTTCTTTCATACCAAAAATATTTCCAGCAATTGCACTCATTATTTGAGGCATATTTCCTTTTTCAAATAAATCAGAAGGATAAGCAATTTTTATTGTATTATTTTTTTTATTTATATAATAAACATGAGGAGTTATTTTTTTTCTTAAAGTAGGTGAAATTCCTCCTACATCTGTCCATGTTCCTATTGAAGATTCAGCAGTAATATGTTCTGCTGCTTGTTCTAAAGTTAATTTTTTATCTAATTTTCCAGGTTCAACATAAAATTTGCATATTAAATCATTTTCTTTTGGTTTATATTTTAAATTTGTAAATCCATCGAATGGCATTTAATCACCCCAATAATTAATATGAAAAGAATAAGAAAAATAGATTTATAATATAAACTGATAAAAGAAAAGAAAATCAAAAGAAATAAAAAGGAAAAAAAGAAAATTAGATTAGTTCGCCTGCTAAAATCCCTGATAATTCTGTGCGGTGAACTTCTCTTGTGTCTACTAATTCATTTTCCCAAACATCATTTTCTTTACATTCCCAAATTAAATTAAGGAATTTAAGGCTTTGTATTTGCATGCGTTTTCTTCTTTCTGTCCATTCTTTACTTGGGATTTTATTTTCTAAAAATACTTCATCCAATATTTTATTAATCTCACTTCTTAACAAATGAGAATTTAAAATACTTTTATCCCTCTCTGAATCTACAAGATCAAAATACAATTTATATAATTTTTCTACTGTTTTTTGGTCTAAAATAGATATTTTTTCCCTACTTTCATATTCTTGCAATTTTCTCTGTTTTTCTTCTGAAATTAGTTTATATTTAAATGCTCCAACAATTTTATCACCCTCAATTTTCATAAGATAAGTCCCACTTTTTACATGCGTTTCTATAAATTTACTATCATCTAATAATTCTTTAAAAATTGGGGTAAGATCTAAATCAATAGAGAATATTTGATAATTACTAACTTCACCAATTATATTCTTTGAAGTTCTAAAATATGTTTTCCCTTGGATTGTTTCTAAATAACCACCACTTTTTTCTGATTTTAAAAGAATTGTCCCTTCTGCTTTTGGTTGAGTTTTTATAAATCCTTGTGGTAAGCACCTTTTTAATGCTTCTATAAATTGTTTAGGTCTTTCATAATTTTGTAATTTATTTTTTTCCATTTACTCACCCCAAATATCATTTTGTCTGAAATATATTACTATTTCAGGGTTTATAAAGCTTTCCATTATTATTTATTTTTAATAACAAAGTAATTTCGTGCCCTCGCCAGATTTATAAATCTACCTTGTGAAATCAAGATATGGCAAATGATGAAATTACTTTTTATGGTGGAGCGCAAGAAGTAGGAAGAAGCTGTGTTAATGTTTATTCTAAAATAGGCCAGATAATGCTTGACTGCGGAATTAAGTTAGGAGATCCTATTGAATATCCTATTATTCCTAAAGAAGATTTTAAAAAAATAAAACATATTGTTCCTACACATACACATTTAGATCATATAGGATTTCTTCCACATATTATTCAAAAAGGCAAAGCATATAATGCAAAAATATATGCTACAAAACCTACAAGAGATTTAATGCAGTTGTTATTATCTGATTATCAAAGATTGCAAGAAAAAAAATTATTTTCAACAAAAGATGTTGAAACAGTTTTAGAAAAAACACAGCAAGTAGAATATAAACAAAAAATAAGTGGAAAAGGATTAATCCCATTTACTTTATATAATTCAGGCCATATTTTAGGGGGAGCAATGATAAAATTAGAAGGAAAATGTGATTTGTTATATACAGGAGATTTAAATTTAAGAGAAACAAAAATTATTGAAGGTGCAGAATTAGGATTAAAAGCAAAAAATTTAATTTTAGAATCAACTTATGGTGGAAAAACAGATAGGTTGCCTTCATTAAAAAATGCATCTCAGCAATTAATAGAATCTATTAAAGAAACTTTAATTGCAGGCGGACATGTTTTAATACCAACCTTTGCAGTTGGGAGAGGACAAAACATAATGATGGTTATTGAAAGTTATATGCGTTCAGGTGCATTGCCAAAGGTTCCTATTTATACAGATGGAATGGTTAATAGAGCTAATAGAATTTATAGACACAATGTAATATATGCAAAAGAAGAAATAAAAATGAGAATTTTAATGAGTGATGAAGATCCATTTAAAAGTCCGTTTTATAAAGTTCCAAAAACTAAAGATAGAAGTGATGTTTTATCAGAGCCTTGTATTATTTTATCAACATCAGGTATGTTAACTGGCGGTCCAGTTTTAAATTATTTAGAAAAATTAATTGAAAATCCAAAAAATAAATTAATTATAGTTGGTTATCAAGTTGAAGGTTCTTTAGGTAGAAAATTATTAGATGGAGAAAAATATGTTCAATTAGGTTATGGTGAAGATAAGAAAGAATATGAAGTTAAAATGAAAGTAGAAACAGTTCCTTTTTCTGGACATTCAGATCATGATGATTTAATAAAATTTGTTAAATCTATAAAAGGATTGAAAAAAGTTTTTCTTATGCATGGCGAACCTAAAAAAATACAAGAATTAGCAGAAGATATTCAACAAAATAAAAAAGTAGAAGTTATTATGCCTAAAAATACTGAAATTTTTAAATTATAGATAATCTTCACAAGCTAAAACTATTCCGCATCTTATTGTACATATAGCAGTATCATTCATTAAATTTCCTGAATGTGGATCAGTCCATTCTGCAAAAATAGTATATGTAGTTATTGCTGAAGTATCACCACATGTCCATCTTGCGTTTTTTGAATATATATCTCCAGCCCTTATCATTTCTGTAATTGAAGCTGGAAAACTTGGTGAAGGATTAATACTTCCAGAATAAGTTGGTATAATAGTTGTTGTAATATCATATGATCCATCATTTATTACTCCCCAGTTTCCGTTGTCCATTCCTCCGTTTGATATATTTAAATCAGTACAAAATGCAGTAATATTTCCTGGTGCCGGAGGAACACAACTAAGCCATAAAGTTAAACAATTATCAGTTTCTGATCCTTCATTAACTTCATTATCTATATCAGCACATGCTTGTATTTGATAAGTTCCTTCTATATTAATTTCATATGAATATTTATGTGTAACTTCAGTATAGGTTTCGGCAGTTACATCTGCTAAGTCAGTGCATGTTCCCCAATCATTTCCAAAAGGGGTGGTTGTATCTGCTTCTCTTTGGGGGATAAATAAGAATGAATTAGGCATCCAAAGATTTGGCATTGGAGGAACAGAATATCTTGTTGTATTTAATATAGTAGTTCCTTGTTTTAATTCTACTAATGTCCAGCTTGCATTTTGTGAACATATACTATTTGAATATGTTGTTAAATCAATTGTTTGTGTTTCATTTACTATACAAGGTGCACGTCTTATTGGTGGAAATCCACTTGGTTCAATATCACTTTTAACTCTTAAATTTGTATAAGCATCACATACAATAGTTATATTATCACAATTATCATTTTCATTAACTTCTATTACTTCATCATAATAATCAGCGCATGCTTCAAAAGTAATATTCATATTTATTCCAGGGGGACATGTAAAATCAAATGAATTAATTTGATTTGCGCCTTCATTTAAATTCGGAATTAAAAATCCCGTATTTGTGAAAAGTGATGCATCATTTGATGTAACAAATGTTGTTGATTCACTTCCTGTTTCTAATGAACCTATATTAATAGTGTCAACATCTATTGTTGTTGTAGCGCCTTCTGTTTGATAAATAATTCCCGTAGCGCCTCCAGCAGATAAATTCACAACTAAATCAGGTCCTTGTGTAATTGGTGCATCTATTGGCCATTCTCCTGTTTGATCATTACATACAGGTAAATTTGTATCAAAGAAAACACGTAAAGAAATTTCTTCATTTGTATAAATTTCAGGTGCAGTTAATTGTCCTGTAATAGTATATTCATATGCTCCTTCTCCTGCAGGAGGTGTTGGAACTGAAATATTAAATGGAGTATCTGGAGTAAATATAAAATCAGAAGGTGTGGCAGTTATATCAGTTATATTAAAAGCCATTGATTCTCTATTTAAGAATAAATGAATAATAATATCTTTTGTTTGTCCTGGATTAATAACAATTTCAGGATTTCCTTCAACATCTGTAATCATCATACTATTAATAATTATTTGCGGATCATCAACATGTAAAACAAAGGGAGTTTTTGATCCTGTATAAGGAAATAAATTTTCATCTCTATATACATATACTTTATTATTAGTTGAACTTTCAATATTTGTTTGTCCCAAACCAAGACATTGAACCTCTGAATAAGATAATTCAAAAATATAATCGCCAACTGGCAAGTATGAGATATCAAAATCTGGATTACCTAGTTCTAAAATGATTGGAACACTATTTATATCAGCAATTAAATTCCCATAACATACAACACCAGCATGTCCTTTTTTATTATTTAGATATGCTGTTGGTTCACTGCATTTTTCTTTATAGTAATTAAATGGTTCCTCATATTTATTAAAAATATTATTTGGGTGAGTTAATGAAAATACAATTGGTCCAGAATTTATTTGGTTATACAATGATTCACTAATTTGAATTTGTTGCTGAGTTATTGGTGGCCCATCTAAAGGTTTTAATCCATTATTCCAGTCTGGAATTGAAAAATAGGGTATTGTTCCCATAAATTGATTGCCAAAAGCAAATTCATTTAATATAGGATTAGAATCTAAAGTAACTTCTGAAGCACAAATAATTGCCCCATCTGGAAGATCTAATGGATCTGAGCCATCTAATGTATTTCCATTTGTTGAAATAATAATATTTGTTGAAAAATATAAGTCAGTATTAATAAAATAATTAACACAACTTGTAGGATTTGAATTACATTGAGTCCCCCAACAGAAATTTGGATATATTGTATCATCAATCACAAAAGATGGATATAAAAAACCAATTAAAAATAAAAAAGAAATTAAAAAGATATTTATTTTATTTAATTTATTCATTTTTTTCACCTTTATTCCTATAGAAATAATATGTAACATTTAATCCAGCACCAAATGTTTTATTTTCTATATTATAATCTAAACGCATTGAAGATTGCCAATTTTTTCCTATTCCAACTTTTTGTACAAAATTTGCAACTGGTTCTCCATTTATTGTAATTCCAGCTCTTGTTTCTTCCATATCTACTCCAAGTATTTTAAGTTTTTTAGTTGGGACAATTAATGTTCCTGAAAAAACATAATCTTTTTCTCCAGTTTCTGCTATTTTATGCCAGTTTCCTGAACATTCAATAAATGCTGAATTTCCAAGACCAAGTACAATTCCACCACCTGCATGAATATCTTTTAATCTGATTGCTGTCTTCCCATTTTCATCTATTTCAGAAGCCCACCTATATTGAATATTTGCAGTTGGACTAAAACCAATTGGGCCAGCGATTAATATAGATTTTCCTTTTCTTAAATCTAAATTAGCTAAATAACTTTGTATTGGTGACATACCTTTTCCTAAGGTAACAGTTCCGCTTCCTTTAAAATTAGCAGCTAATCCACCAGGTAAGGTAAGACCCATCTCTGTTTGGCCCCCAATAGCCATCCCTATTGTTTCTTCTTTTATTTCTTCTATTTCTAAAAGATTTGTTTCAATTACTCTTAATTCACTACTTATTGTTCCTCCTTCATCATAATTTTGTACAATAGTATTACTTCTTGGAGGATCTCCTAATTTTTGAA
>JBAZFO010000028.1 GCA_041653315.1 Candidatus Micrarchaeia archaeon
CGCTGTTCCTTCAATTATAATTGGAGGAATTGCCGTAAATTTAATATTTACAAATCCATTTTCAACTTCTTTTGTTTTATCTGCTACTTTTATGACACCATCTAAAGGATTACCTTTATCATCTACAAAACTTACATTTAGTTCATATTCAGTTAATGGAATTTCAATTAATATATCTTCTCCTTCCATTGTAAATTGGTATGTTTCATTTGAATTAGTATAATCTATTATTGCTTCATAATCTCCTTTTGGTAAATTAAAAAATGTGAATCCCCCGCTTCCTGTTGCTTTTGTTGTATTTAAAATAGTAACATTTGCTTTTAAACCGCCTTTATATTCATCAAAAACACGTATTGTCACCTGGCTTATATTAATATAATAAGTTCTTGATCTTCTTCCACTTTCAGCATCAATTTTATGCGACTGCTGTTCTCCCATGTATTCTACAAATAAAGTATATTCTGTTTCTGTTAAAGATTCTTGATATTCAGTATTTGTTAATTTTAAATTCACGATTCCATATTTATCAGTATATTGTTTATTTGTCGTTACAAATCCTTTTATACTATTTAATTGATAATTTGTCCATACTGCTACTCCTTCCATAGACCTATTTTTTGAATCAACAACTAATACTTCCAGTTCTTCAATAAAAGCTGCATTAGAAACACATAATAAAAACATCATAATTCCTATTAAAATTATATTTTTCATATATTCACCAAAACAATTATAATAAGTTTAGTTTAAAATTGTTTTCACAATATTTTTGTGGAGGAAAAAGAATGGAAGACAAATTAATTTTATCTGGATGCTTATTAATAAACAAAAATAAGGAAATTTTACTATTAAAAAGAAAAGATCACGGACATTATGAAACTCCTGGTGGAAAAGTCGAAACAACTGAGAATTTAATAAATATTCAAATTTTAAGAGAAAATGCTGAAAGAGAATTAAGAGAAGAAGTAGGAAGTGATTTTGAAATTGATAATCTAGTATTTTTTTCAAATGTAGTATTTACTACTCCAGACGGCAGAAAAGCAATTGCTAATAAATTTACTACTAATTTAATTAGTGAAGAGCCTAAAATAAATGAACCTGAATTATTCAGTGAAATTAAATGGATACCAATAAGCGCAATAGATTCAGTTAATTTATCTCCTGATTTGAGAATAATAGCGCCTTTAATAAAAGAAAGGCTCTAAGCATTTACAAATTTTTGTATTAACTCTTTTGCTTCTGAATCTGAGTATTGAACGCGCGGGTGTTTAAATAAATAAGCTGAAGCTTCATCTATTGAACCCCCTAAATTTCTATCTTTTGCTATCTTCACTAATCTAATAGCATCTACTACTACTCCTCCAGAATTTGCTTTGTCATCAACTTCTAATTTTAAATCAATTTTAAAAGGAACATCTGCCCATGAATTTGCTTCCATTTTAATAAAACATATTTTGGTATTTTTTAAAAAAGGTATAAAATCACTTGGACCAATATGTATATCATCTTCATTAAGACGCTCTGTTAACTGGCTTTGAACAGACTCGGTTTTAGATATTTTTTTAGAGACTAACCTTTCTCTTTCAAGCATATTTTTAAAATCTGTATTTCCCCCAACATTTAACTGATAAGTATGTTTAATTTTAGCACCTCTATCATCACATAATTTAGACAAAACACGATGTATAATGGTTGCCCCTACTTGGGATTTAATATCATCACCAATAACAGGAACTCCTGCTTGTTTGAATTTATTATTCCATTCTTCATTAGAAGCAATAAAAACAGGCATACAATTTACAAAAGCAGTTTTAGTTTCTAAACATATATCTGCCCAAAATTCAACTGCTTTTTCAGAACCAACAGGCAGATAATTTACAATAACATCTACTTGTTTTTCTCTTATTTCATTTAATATCTCTTTTTTTAATTCATCAATGGGTTTAGTCTGTTCAATTGGATCAAACCAATCTTCAACATATTTACCTACCCCATCTAATCTTGGTGATTCTTTAACAATTACTTCTGTTTTTGGCATATCCTTAACATAATCAACAAAATTAGGTTTTGCATATTGTGCTTCACTCAATTCTTTTCTAACTTTATGCTTTGAAACATCCCATGCAGATACAAACTCAATATCTTTCCATGAATAATCCCCCAACTTATCATTCATTATGCCTACAACTGTATTATTTGTTCTTCTATAATATTCTAAACCTTGATATAAACCAGCAAAACAATTTCCTACTCCTACTACGCCTACTTTTATTTTTCCCATTCAATCACCTATTTAATAGCCATATATATTTTGTATTTATATAAATACTATACCTTTTAAATACTTATCTTTAAAATTAAATCATGGGAAAACCATTAAATAGACTTGAAAAACATACTCAAATAAATAATATTTGGATTTATGTTTTATCCTTATTAAAAAAAAGAGATTTACACGCATATACTTTAAATCAAGAAATAAAAAATAAATTTGGATTTAAACCAAGCAGAATAATGATGTATCTAATTTTATACAAATTAGAAGAAGAGAATATGATTGAATCATATTTAAAAGAAAGAAGAAAATACTATAAAATAACAAAAAAAGGAGAAGAAGAAATAAAAAAAGCTAAATTATATCTGACTAATTTATCAAAAAAAATATAGGTGTGAAAATGAATAGAGAAGAATTATTAAAAAAAGGAGAGATTCTCATAGAAATAAAAAAAACAGGTATAAAACAAAGAGTTACATTTAGAATAATAAAAGAAGACACCCCAGAAGGAAAAATTCCTTTTTTAACTGCTGAAAAATTTATAGATTTACCAGAATTAATAAAAATATGCGAAGAATACCAGCTCCCAATAAAAGCAAAAAATGGAAAACTTTTTCCAAAAGGAAAAATGGCTAAAGATTTTATAAATCTTTAATTTTTTTAAGATCTATTTTTTCATTAAATATCTTTTTACTCCAATCAATATGTTTATTCTTTTTTTTGCCTTTTAAAATATCTTGTATCTCTTTAATTACTTTTATTGGTGTTTTATTGGTGGTGTTTATTTCATATATGATTTCTATTGGATAATTTGATTCTGATTTTAATAAACAATAATCCAAAATTTCACAAGAAATATTATTTTCTAGTTTATCTTTTATATATTTTCTTTTAGATAATCTACTTCTCAATAAATTAGGATGGGTTCTTAAAACAAAAACAAAATCTGCAGGCAATTCTAATTCGCATAATAAATGGCTTTCAACAATAAATCCTTCTTCTGAGGAAATATGATTTCTTAAATAATCTTCTAAATCTTTTAAATTCACTATTTTAGAATTATCTTCTTTATCTATTTTATTAAAAAATTTATGTTTTTCTATTAATTCATTCACGTTAATTAATTGCATTTTTAATTTTTTAGCTAATTCTTTTGAAATTTCTGTTTTTCCGGTTCCGGGTGTTCCTGTAATTAATATATTCATAAAATAATTTTGATAAAAACACTTTAAAATCATACTATCAAAATAATACATATGAAAATAACAATAATTACATTTTTTTTAATTAGTTTATTATGCATTTCTAATTCAATGACAATAGAACAAATAATATTTACTTATTTAGAACAAGGAGATACTTTTAGATATGAAGGGGTAATTTATGAAGGAAATAATTATGAATTAGTTATTTCTGGTGGTGCAGAACTTTTTGTAATGGAAAAGGTAGATAATAGATATTATTTTATTAATGATAAAGAAACAATTAAAGAAGTTTTAATGGCATATTATGAAGAAAATAACAATTTGAGCATAGAAAATCAATTTGAGAGATTAGAAAAAGCAAAAGAACATACAAAAAACTTTTTTGAAAGCAGGGGAGAACAAGAGGAAAAATGTAAGCAATATACTGGGATAGATAGATTACCTTGTGATGATGAAGACTCATGTTTAGTTGCGTGCAGAACAGTATATATTTGTGATACATATTCCTTTGGTATTGGAAAAGATTTTGTTAATTTAATTCTGAGTTATAAAACAAACACAGAAAAATTAGATAAATATGAAGAAGAGTATAAAGAAATTTTTGATGAAGTAATTGAAGAAAAAAGTTTAGAATCCTTAGAAGAAATTGAAGAATATTTAACTGAAATAAGTAAAACCTCAAAAAATATAGAATTAAATGAATTAATTGAAACATATATGTTTTGTCCAGAAATATCTTATAAAAATTCTGAATTAACTTCTGCTAAATCAATAGTATCAGATATTAAAAAATCAATAACTCCTTTATATGAAATTGATAAAACAGTAGATACAATTTATTTAGAAACAAACAATAGAAAACCAGATTATGATTTGCCAATGGGTGAAATAAAAATTGAAATGTTTAATGGACATATTGTAAATACTTTATATTATAATAAGTGATAAAATGTTAAAAAATTCTGGAAAATTTGAAAAAAAAGAAAAATACTTATTTTCTATTTTTAGATTTTGCCCTTTATCTCCCAATATTATTACTATTTTATCAGTTATTTTTGCTTTAATTGCTTTTATTTATGCAGAAACATTAAATATATATTATATTTTAGGATTAATATGCTTAGCATTTGTATTTGACGCATTTGATGGAATTGTAGCAAGAGCTAAAAATCAAGTTTCCAAAAAAGGCGCTTTTTTAGATGGAATAGCAGATAGGATAGTTGAATTATTTGTTTTGCTCATTTTATTAAAATGGATAAATTTTTATGGAATAACTGGATATTTGATACCTATTGATTTACAAATAATTTCAATTTTATTCTTTGGAACTTGTATGACTTCATTTGTAAAAGCATATGCTGAACACAGACAAGTTTTAAGCCATGAAAAAGCAGTTAACTTAAAAGGTCTTTTAGAGCGCGCTGAAAGAGTTGGTTTAATATTTATAGCGCTTTTATCAGTAGTTTTTGCGCCTTTATACACATCTTCTCTTATATTCTTAATAGTTATTCTAACAATTTTCACATTCTTACAAAGAATGTATTATGTATTGAATTAAGCTGCCTTTTTTTCTCTTAATATATTTTTACCTTCTCTTGTGATTCTATAATAAACAAATTTCTTTCCAGGCTCTTGAACGCGCTCAACTAATCCTGCGCTTACTAATTTATCTAAATGCTCTGAAATTGTTGATTTGCTTTTATCATATTTTGTACTAAAATAAGTAGGAACTTTATCTGCTTCGCGCAATTCTAAAAGCATACTCATTCTTAAATCGTTAGATAATACATCAGGCACTCTTTGAAAAAAGATTTGATAGCCTGCAAAAACAAGAAAAATAGCAATAACAATCAATGAAATATATTTTATTATCTGAGTATATAGAATATTATCTTCAAAAAAAGCAGGTGGTTCTTCATCAGTTTCAAACGTATCATTTATTTGTCTGCTTGCTCCTACTACCATCTCCTCTTTAAAAAATTCATCTTCTATAGATAAACTCTCCTGAGCAATAGGTTCATCAACTTGTATAGATAAACTAAGAAAATCTATAGATAAAAATACAGCTAAAGCTAGTATAATAACTGCGAAGGTAAAATATAATTTTAAATTGCGCTTTTGCATATATTTTTTAGCAGTTTTTTAGTTTAAAAACCTGCTGTTTTGATAAGGAAATAATTAACAATATTAATTTTAGTCAAAATAATGACTAAATTTCAATATAATTAGTCAAAATAATGACTAAAAATAGAAATATTTTACTTAATAAAAAAATACTTCTGGGTTAAAATTAGATAATTTTGGTCAAAATAATGACTAAATTATAATATAATTAGTCAAAATAATGACTTAAAAAGCTGAGATTTATTAAATAAATAATTTAATAAAACATACTTACAAAATTTAATAATGCTTAAAGATATTGAACCAAGAGAATATCAGAAAAACATAGCTGACTCTGCGCTTAAAAAAGGAAATACATTAGTTATTTTACCAACTGGATTAGGAAAAACCTTAATTGCGCTTATTATGATTGACAAATTAAAAACAGAAGGAAATATCTTATTTATGGCGCCTACAAGGCCATTGGCAGAACAGCATTTTAAATCAATAAAAAAACACTTAGATATTGATGAAAATGAAATAGTATTAATAAATGGGAGCATAAAACCAAAAGAAAGAATAGAATTATGGAAAAAAACAATTTGTATTTCAACTCCGCAAACAGCTAAAAATGATATTGAAAATAAACGTTTGGATCTTTCAAAATATTCATTATGTATTATTGATGAAGCACATAGGTCAGTAGGCAACTATGCATATACTTTTGTAGCTGAAAACACAATAAAAAATAATGTTAAAATTATAGGTATGACTGCTTCACCAGGTGGAGATAAAAAAAGAATTGAAGAAATTATGAATGCATTATATATAAAAAATATAGAAGCAAGAACACATGATGATAAAGATGTTGAAAAATATGTTCAAAAAACAAATATGAAATGGATTTTTATTGAATTAAATATAGAAATGAAAGAAGCAGTAAAATATTTAAAAGAAATGTATAAGGAATATTTAGAAATATTACAAAAATTTGGTATTTTCATAAGAATTCCTTCAAAAGTTGAATTGATAAAGGCACAAAAAAGAATTTTAAAAATAGAAACTAACTCCAAATATGCTGCTATGTCTTATTATTCATCTATATTTAATTTGTCTCATTTAATAGAATTATTAGAAACACAAGGAATAACAACTTTTGAAAATTATTTAAATAAAATGAAATATGAAAAAACATCCAAAGGAGTTGAAAGAGTATTAAGAGATTATAGATTAAAAATAGCTGAAAATTTATTAAAAAATAAAGAACACCCAAAAGTTCAAGAATTAATAAATATTTTAGAAAGAAACAAAGGAAAAACTGCTATTGTTTTTGCTCAATATAGGGATCAAATTATTTATTTAACAAAAATATTAAATCAAAATAATATAACTGCTAAAGAATTTATGGGGCAAAAAAAAGGATTTACTCAAAAAGATCAGAAAAGAATTATTGAAGAATTCAAAAATAAAGAATTTGATGTTTTATGTTGCACAAGTGTTGGTGAAGAAGGATTAGACCTCCCTTCGGTAGATTTAGTTATTTTTTATGAACCAACTCCATCAGCAATTAGAAGCATTCAAAGACGCGGAAGAACTGGAAGACACAAAGAAGGGGAAGTAATAATATTAATAACAAAAAATACACAGGATGAAGCATTCTATTGGGCTTCAAAGAAAAAAGAAAATAAAATGAAAAAAATAATTAAAGAAATGAGTAAAAATAATGAAATAATTTCAAAAAATGAAACATTAAATGAAACTAAACCAATAATTGAAAATAAAAAACCAAAAAAGAAACAGGCATCTATTTTAGACTTTTAATATTCTTCTTGTTTGTTTTTTAAAGGAGAGAGATAATCTGTAGTATCTTCTTCTTTTTTAGGAATTGTTTTTTCCTCTATTTGTTTTTTATAATAAGTTATCAAAATTAATTCTATTACTGCAACAATTATTCCAGCAAAAGGTATACTCACTAACGCCACAAATAAAGGTAAAATAAATGCGAAAATAGGAATTAATTTATTTGATAAATCTTTCGAAAAATATGCTGCTAATATAGATAACACCAATAAAATTATCCAAATCAAATTACATAATATAAAACAAATAAGATTATTTTCTGGGCATACAACTATTCCTGTACACCCTCCTTTAAATCCAAAATTTATAAGTTTTTCCCCAGTAAGTGGTATTATACATTTTCCTAAATCTTGAATACAATACCCTTCAATACAATCATATGTAGAAACACAAGGCAATCCAATTATTTTATCTGCTATATCTGGATTTACACATTCTCCATTATAACAATACCCTTCTGTACAATCTCCACTATCATCGCATATTTGTGCAAATAATGAAAAAGAAAAAACTAATAAAAACAAAAAAATCAATTTATTCATACTTTAATTAGTTTACGAGTCTTTTTAAGCTTTTTTCTTAATTGTTTTAATATGCCTACTTTAATCTATTCAAAAATAAATACTGCGAGTAAAAACATATGTGAATATATTATTAATAAATATAATTTTGAAAAAACTAATGAAAATGAATGGGGTAAAAATATACAAAATATAGAAGTAAAAATTGTAAAAGTTGAAGAAAATGTAATTGATTTTTCATTTAAAGATGAATCAGATTATTTAATTGTTCCGTCCACACATAAAAGCACTTCAAATACAAAAACTCTGGGCGTTCATGTGCCTGGAAATTGGTCAACAGCAGATTTAGGTGGGAAAAAAGAAACATTAAATATGTGTTATTCTTCTAAAATGAAAACAATTTTATTAAATATAAATAAGTTAGCTGAAGAAAGAGGATTAATAAAAATAGAGAAAGAAAGAGGATGGGAAATAACATTAGAAGTTGACCATCACGGCCCTACTCCCCCAGAAATTAATGAAAAAACACCAATAATGTTTGTTGAAATAGGCTCAACTGAAGAAGAATGGAATGATAAAGAAGCAGTTGAACTAATTGGTGATGCAATAATAAACTCAATTCCAGACAACACAAAATATCCAACTGTTTTAGGATTTGGAGGAGGACATTATGCTTCTAAATTCAACAAATATGAACTAAATGATGGAGAATATAAAAAATTAAATTATGCTATATCTCATATTCTCCCTAAATATCGTTTTGATGATTTTGAAAAAAGTGCGGAAGAAATGTTTAAACAGGTGCTTAATAAAAATGTTGAAAAAATAGAAAAAGTATTAATAGATTGGAAAGGTTTGAAATCAGATCAAAGACAGCTTATAGTAGATTTATGTGAAAGAAATGATATAAAATGGGAAAAAGTATAACTTTATAAACTCTGAAAACAGCAAAATAATATATGGATAACGAATTTCAAAAGTGTTTTACTAAATATATAAAATTAGATCTAAAAACTATTTATAAAGATAAAACTTTAAGTAGATTATCTGCTGCACATTTTTTTGATATTTTTGTAATGAAATTTCTAGGGAAACCTGAGTATCATTGGTATCCAAATTCACGAGAAATTCATTATATATACAATATAGATTCAAAGGAAATAGAAGTATGTGTTTTAATAGATTTTAAAGAGAAACAAAGATCAAAAATTGAACTAACTCCAGAAGAAAGAGAAATAATAAAAAGTACTTGCGCAACTATTTTTATAAATTCAGAAAGAAAAACAATAGCTGGCGGAGTATATCTTAAATTATTTTTAACAAAACAACTACTTAAATGTAATGCTCTTTTAAGAAAAAGAGAAGAATTATTTGATGGAGATCTTTATATCCCTTTTGAAAATGATTTTTATTTTGGGGAAAAAGAGATTGATTTAAGAAAAATACCAAATAAAATACTTGATAAAACAAATATTGAATTTTATTTATCTGCTACTTTTTCAACATTAGATATATTTAAATTTGAAATTTTAGATAAAGAAATTTATATCTGTGAATTTGAAGATGAATTCGTTTGCGCTTCAAAAATAAAAAATGGAAACTATTGTTTATGGGTTCCATTTATACCAAATGAAAAAAACAAAGAAGAAAGTGAAAAAATAATAGAAAAAATAAAACATAGAATTAAAATGCAGGAGGATAATTTAAAAAAAGGATTGATAATTCCTATATTTAAAGTTAAAAAATCAGATCTTCCACTCCCACAAAGACCTATAGAAAATTACTCATATCTTAGTGCTTCTGTTGGAGATAAATCAACTGCACGTTTAGCTGGAAAATAACCAGATACTAATCCAATTAAAAATGATAAAACAATACTTCCTAAAAGTATAATTGGGTTATAAACTATTTCTATTCCTATTAAAAAAACTGCTAAAATACTCAATCCAATTCCTATTAAAACTCCTAAAATACCTCCTATTAAGCCTAAAAATCCACTTTCAATTAGAACAACCATTAAAATATCTTTTTTTAATGCACCCAATGCTTTAAGTGTTCCTAATTCTCGTGTCCTTTCAAAAACAGACATATACATCGTATTCATTATTCCTATTCCTCCAACAAGCAGAGAAATAGCAGCTATTAAACTTAAAGCAAGCACAAATGTTCCTAAAACCATGTCTGATGCTTCAACCACAAAATCATAATTAATTATTGTAAAATCTTCTTCTCCTTCTTTAACTCTATGTAAATTCCTTAAAACAAATTTAATATCTTCAGATACTTTTGATAAATTCATTTCAGTTTTAGCTTTTACAAATACATAAGAAATTTCATCTTTTTCCAAAGTGTTTTCTGAAAACTTTCTTGCATCTTTAAATGACACTAAAATTCCTGCATCATCTTCAGAACCAAATGTTCCACCAATCTCTTCTAATATTCCAATTACTTTAAACTTTTCATCATTAATATACAATGTCGAACCAATATCTAATTTTTTACTAAACATACTATTAGCAAATGAGTTTCCAATTACTGCAACTCCTGATTCAGAAGAAGATATTCCGCGCCCCTTTGCTAAATTATATGTTGGAAAATCTTCAAAAAATAAAGTATTTGGAACACCCATTACATAATATATAACAGATTCATCAGAATGTTTTATTTCAACTCCTGGGGCTAAAATCAAGGGAGTTACTCTTTCAACACCAGAAACAGATTCAATTGCTAAAACATCTTTATCATATAATTTTCCAGTGGAAACAGAACCAGAAGGCCCAAAAGACATTGCAGACCGTATATCCCCTGGCATTACCATAATACTCTCTTTTCCAAAACTTTCTAATTCATTAGATATAGTTTGTTTAAAAGAATCTCCAATAGTAACTAAAGCAACAAAAGAACCAATACCAATTACAATTGCTAAAACTGTAAGCCAAGTACGGACTTTTCTTCTTTTAATATTCCTAAATGAATATTCTGCTAAATCCTTTTGCATTTTATTTCCTCCCTAATGCATCTAATACATCAAGATCTGCTGCTTGTTTTGAGGGTATATAACCTGAAATTAAACCTAAAATAAAGGAAAGACATAATCCCCCTAAAATTAATTCCCATGTTAATAATAATGAAATACTTCCTTCTAAAAATATATTGGCTATACTAACTACAAATACTGAAAATATAACTGCAATTATCCCTCCCCCAAGTCCAATTAATCCGCTTTCTATTAAAAACAAATGTAAAATATCATTTTTCTTTACTCCTAATGATTTTAATACTCCTATCTCATAAGTTCTTTCAGTAATAGCCATATACATTGAATTCATTATTCCTATACCCCCAACTACTATTGAAATAGCTGCTACTGTTCCTAAAAATAAAGTAATATACCCTAGAATAGATTGAATACTTTCCTTTGCTGTTTCTGCTGTTTGAATAGTAAAATCTTCTTCTCCTTCTTTAACTCTATGTGCATTTCTTAAAACAAATTCCACATTTTCCTGAACTTTCCTAATTTCAAAACCGTCTTGTATTACAAAATAGATTACTGAAACTTCATCTTTATTTAAAGTAGATAAAATTCGTGCATCATTAAAGGAAATGAATAAATTTTTATCTGAACCTGCTTGACCACCAGATTCTTTTAAAATTCCTATAACTGTATAAGATTGATCATTTAAAGTTAAAACTGAACCTAAATCAATATTTTTATCGAAAACATTTTTTGCAATATCATAACCAAGCACAATACTTTTTGAATCAGAAGATTGAAGCATTCTTCCTTCTAGTATCTCAACATTTGGATAATAAGTTGTTAAAACATATGGATCAATACCATAAACAGATATTCTATATTCTTCTTGACGATATTTTACTTTTGCTGGAACACTTAAAACCCCAGTTGCTGATTTTACTCCAGAAACTGCCTTTATTTTTTGAATATCTGATTCATATAATTTTGAAGTTACTCTTGTTCCTGCTGGCCCTATTGAAGAACCAACAGAATTCTGTGATATTGGTAAAACTACCGCATTATTTGCCCCAAATTTATTTAATTCAGTTTCGATTGTTTTATCTAAACCTAAAGAAACAGAAAGAAGAATTATAATGGCAGCCACACCAACTACTACTCCTAAAATAGTTAGTAAAGTCCTTATATGGCTGTGCATTAAACTTCTAAACGCATAATTAAATTTATCTAGAAGCATTTTTCTTCCTCTTTTTCCAATACCAGTATCCAACACCTAATAATACTAAAATTACTATTGGTATTATTAATCCATTAGATTCTTGCTCTTGAAACTTTTGAGAAGCTTGTTTAGAATATATTTTAATTGAAACATTTTCTTCTAGTACTTGATTATTATTGAAAGAGTCTTTGAAAAAAACTTTTATTGGTACTTCTTCTATTTTTTCAGTTTCGTTTATTTTTGATACATATATATTATATTGAACACTGCTGAAATCATCTGAATCCAAAGATCCAATAAATTGTTTATTTTGTACATTTAATAAATGAATATCTTCTGTATTATCTAATTCAAACCATACTGACTTAATTTCAGAATCCCCGATATTTGAAACTTTCAAGGATAAAACATATTTTCCTTCTTCAATCATAGGAGAAGGAGAAGATTCTACAAAAATTGTGATATCAATATTTGGTTGTATATTTAAATTCTTTTTAATTGAATCTGTTTTCTTCTCACCTGCTTGAGAAATATAAGTTAAATCAAAGCTAGTTAAATAATATCCTGGAGATACGTCTTTAATACCTAATTTAATATTTTTTGTTTTTTCTTCTCCTGGTTCTAATCTATCAAAATTAACTCTCTCTCCACTTAAAGGAACAAAAACTGAAGTTTCTTCTAATGTTAATTCAATATCTTCTAATGTATTTTGACCATTATTCACAATTGTTAATTGAACTTCTTTTGTCTCCCCACTTTTAAAATCAGCTGGGACTAAATTTAATCCTAATTCATGCTTTTGCTCTTCAAACTCAAATGAAGGAGTTAAAGATTCTGTGTATTCATTGCCTAAGATATCAAAATAATTTATAGATAAATTAGTTGGTAAAATTCCTGCATCCATACTAGATGAGATATAACCAGAAATTTGAAAAGTTATTTGATTTTCATTTATGTCACCAACATAAACTGGAGAATTATCAATTATAAAATTTTCATCTGAAGAATAAATTTTGACATCAGTTGCTGAACCTCCTTCTTTTAATATTGTTAAATTAGTATTAAACCTTTCACCAATAATAAATTTTTTATCTGTACTTATTATTGATAATGAAGGAGGCCTATTAACATAAATCGGAATATCAATAGCTCTTGATATTGATTCATCTGAACTGCCTAACACTTCTTTTGTTCCTCTTATTAATACTCTTAACGAATAAACTCCGGAGGGTGTTGTTTCTTTAACTGTAAAAGGAACTGAAATAAAAGATGTTCCTCCAGATTCCATATCTCCAATATATATTGAAGATAACGCTTCAATTCCTGAAGAAGGCTGCACTGAAGCTGATACTCGTTTTAATTGATCAGTTCCCCCATTTGATAAAGTTAAAGTAACAGTTCCTTTAACTCCTGGTCTTGCGGTTTCAGGCAAAACTTCATAATTTGATATTTGAAGATCTGCAAATACTGAACTGACCATTAATATTAAAATTAAAATTCCAAATATTTTTTTCATACTTTCACCTCTTTATCTATCCTTCCATCTTTAATATAAATAATTCTATTAGTTAATTTTGGTATTTTAGGATCATGAGTTACTATAATAATTGTTTTTCCTTCTTTATTTAATTTAAAAAAAATATCTAAAATAGATTTCCCTGCTTCTGAATCTAAATTTCCTGTTGGTTCATCTGCCAATATAATTTCTGGGTCATTTGCTAATGCTCTTGCAATTGCTACTCTTTGTCTTTCCCCTCCACTTAATTGAGAAGGTTTGTTATTTAATCTGTGACTTAATCCTACTTTTTTTAATAATTCATTAGCAATTTTATTTCTTTCTTGTATTGAATATCCATAAAACATTAAAGGTACTGCTACATTTTCTAAAGAAGTAAAAGTTGGAATTAAATTAAACGTTTGAAAAACAAACCCTATTTTTTTACCCCTTATATAAGCTCTTTCATCTTCATTTAATTTTGAGATATCATTTTTTTCTAAAAAAATATGCCCTTCTGTTGGTTCTGTTAATAAACCAATAACATTTAATAAAGTAGATTTTCCACTTCCTGAAGGCCCAACAATACTAATTAATTCCCCTTCTTTTATTTCTAATGATACTCCTCTCAAAGCATCGACTGGAATTTCACCAAGCAAAAATCTTTTTTTAACATTTTCAATTTTTAATAAATTTTCTTTCATTTTACTTCGCCTTTAATAAAAATAACATATATTTTTCTAATGTTGGGGTAATCAATTTTCTTACATTCCTAAAACATTCTTCTCCTTCTTTTGTTATTTTATATATATATTTTTTCCTTTTATTTTTTTTATCTTCAATTTTTTTGATATACCCTTTTTTATGTAAAGAATTTAATAAAGGATATAATTGAGAATAAGTAATTTTTATGTTTTCTTTGTGTAGTCTTTTTATT
>JBAZFO010000029.1 GCA_041653315.1 Candidatus Micrarchaeia archaeon
CCTTTTACAAAAAATTTATTAAGTGTAGTTCCAAATGAATCTATATTATTATATACTTTTTCAGGAATTATTTCATAAAAAACTTTATATCCTAATTTTTCAAATTCTTTTATATGTAGAGGTATTTCTTTTGTTTTTCCTTGAAGCATTAATGTATTTATTCTATCTGCAAATTCTTTTGTTTCTCCTATTATCTGACTCATTTTACTCACCTCTTTTTTTGATCATACATCATTCTTACTAAGAGTTAATTTTTAAACCCTTTTAAAGAATAACTGAATTATATATAATTACTAAATATTTTTTAGTAAATTCATTAGCGTTTTAATTAATGAACCAAAAAGCTTAAAAAGATGAAGGGAATAGTATACTCTATGGGTGAAATATTAAATCTAGTTGAGAATTCAAAAGCCATAAATTCTAATCTTTTTTCTCGTCAGAGAATATTAATTTTAAAAAGTTTAGAGAGCTTAGACCAAGAAGGTGCAGTATTTAGGCAATTAAAAGCATTTTTAGAGCTTGATGATGGTAGTTTAGCTTCTAGTTTAAAAATGCTTGAAGAAATAGGATTTATAAAAAGTAAAAAAATTAAATTAGAGAATAAAAATATGACTCAATATTTTATAACAAATCATGGGAAGGAAGAATTTAATATATTTAAAAAATGGTTAGGAGAGGTAATCGAATGAAAAAATTAGATAAATTATTAATATATTTAAACGAATTAGGAATAAAACCAAATTTAGACAGTTTTGAGAATAAATTAATAATTCAAAAAACAGCTTGTTTATTAAAAATGCTGGGTTTTGATATTAATTACAAATTTTCTTTATATGTAAGAGGACCTTATTCTAAAGATCTAACCCAAGATTTATATAATAATTTAAACCCCTCAAAAGGAAAAGTCTCTAAAAATGAAAAAGAAAAACTTAAAAAATTTAAAGAAATTACTGAGATGGATCCAAAATACTTAGAATTAATGGCTACATATGTTTTTTTAGAAAAAGAATATACAGAAATAGAAGCTAGAATTAAATTAAAACAAATAAAATCATTTTATTCAGATCATTTAATTGCAATTGGAATATCTAAAACAAAAGAATTATTCTACAACCCAACAAAAGAAGAAATAAGAGAAATGAAAAGAGATTTTAAGGACATTCAAGAAAATGCGTTAGAAACTGTGGAAAGATTCTTATGAAAAACCCATTAAAAGGAGAAATTTGGTTAGCTGATTTTAGTGGTTCTAGAGGACATGAACAAAAGAAGAAAAGACCTACTATAATTATAAGAGATCTTACGTAGATTTAGTAATTGTATTACCCTGTACTTCTAAAGAAAAACATTCAAACCTTCCTTACACTTATGTTTTAGAAGCAGATACAAAAAATGGATTAGAAACTAAAACAATAGTATTAATTTTCCAAATAACAGTTATTGATAAAACAACATTAATAAAAAAATTGGTAAAATAGATGAAACAGAAATGATTGATATTTCTACAAGTATTAAAAATTTGTTAAAAATATAAGACTGACAATTAAGAAATAATTGTCTATTTATTCATATCCTCATCAATATTATACCAGGCGTCTAAATGCTCCCAACTTAATGGGATTTGATTAATTATCTCTTTACCATATTTTTCTACTGCCCAATCCATAAGTATTTGGCCTTTTTCATAACTTCCAAAAAATGGTTGTTTCCAATTATTATTTAATTCGTTAGATAGATCTAAAGTGCAATAAACTGCAAAACCTTCTATCCAATTTAAAAAAGCTTTAGTATTTTTAACATGAGTTAGATCTAAAGTTCCTCCTAGTCTGGCCCATGCTATATGGAATAATTCATGAACAATAGTTGCATCATCAATTTTTTCTGGGTTTTCTAATATGTCTATTCTTTCTATAATATCTATTGGAAAAGTAATACAATTTTTTTTATTTATAGGGGTAGCTGAATAACTACTACAATTTGAATAATTCATTAAAAGAGCATGGGGAAGCATTACTAAGTTAATGATAGTATAAAATCCCATAGTGACTAAATATTCAATAATATTATTTGAGTCTTTACTAATTTCTTTATAACTTTCTTTTATTGCTTTTGATAAAAGCTTAACTGTTCTTAATCCTGCTGATTTATTGTCTAAAAGTATTATTTCTCCTAAAGTAACCCCTATTTTTTCTTCAATTAAAGGAGTATATTTGTCTACTTTTTGTTGTATGGTCATTTTTCTTTTTTCAATTTCTATTGTAGACATAGGCGGAATTGCTTTGAAAAGAGTTCTATATTTAGTTATCTCTGAATTAACACCTTCTTTTATTCTTTTAAATGCCATAATAATATTATGGTTATTTGTGTTTAAAAAGGTATTGGTGATACTCTTTTTTAAACATTTCTTAACGTAATATATGTATGTTGAGGAAGAAGCATCCAACTTCAGTATCTGGTTATAAAGATAATAAAGAGCTTGGAAAAGATATTGCTAAAATGAGGTATGATAAAATGGTTGAAGTTCTTATTGGTATAGCTGAAGATATTAAAAGACAGCAGGAAACAGATAGAGAAAGAGGGAGAATGAAATTGTCTAATAGTCTCAATGAATTTCATGAAAAATTAATAGATGCTATTGAATCAGGACAAAAAGTATGGGAAATTTGCAAACCTTTCATGAAAGATGAAGAAAGATAAATATATTTTAACAAAATTTAAACAGTTTAAAGATAATGTTAACTTATTTTACATAAAAAGTGTAATAAAAGTTAAATATACATAAGAAGTATTTAACTTATTTTACACAAAGAATGTAATAATAGTTAACTTTAAAAACTATCATGTTCTAAATAATTATATGGAATTAAAGCTAACTAAAGCAGAATTAAAAGTATGTTTTAAAATATATGATTTAAACAAAACACTTTCTGCATCAGAATTAGCTGAAGCTTTAAATATAAAAAAGAGTTTTTTAACTAGAATATTAAAGAAATTATTAGAAAAAGGATTTATTGATATAATAAAAGAAGGAACAAAAAAACTAATATCACAATCAAAAGAACCGCATTCAAAAAAATTAAAAGAATTATATGAATCTATATCTGAAAGTAATATAGAATGGCTTTCAGGTTCTGCATTGGATGTGTTAATAACTTTACAAAATAATAATCTAAAATTTCTTGAGCTGGAAGCAGACTGTTCAAAAAAGCAGATATATAATATATTAAATAAACTTTACTCTGCAGGTGCAATAAACAAAACTGAAAATTTTTATATCTCTAATCAATTAGTATTATCATTTGTAGAAGCTTATGCTTTATTTATGGCTGAAAAAACAGCAGATATAAAAGAGAGAATTAGAAAACATTGTTTTGTTGTATCCAAAAATGAACTTCCTTTAGCTGAAACCGGATTAAGTTTTTTATTAGATCATGGTCTTGAAGCAGTTTTGATAAATAATTACTATTATTTTAATTTAGGCAAGAAGAGTAGAAAAATAGATATAAATGATGCTTTTGTTCATGCAATTCTATTCTCAAAATATCAAATACAAGATAGAACATTACTTGCTCATTTTTATTTAAAAAATCGCAAAAAATTAAATATTATTGAAATAAGGAAATATGCAGAGCAATTAAATCTAAAAACAGAATTAAACAGTACTCTTTTGATTCTATCCAATTATGAAAAATTAAGAGGTATTTAAAATGAAAAAAAGATTTGGAAAAACAGAACTTAATAATTTTTTCAATGAAATTGGAGAGAATCTTCCTGAAAAAACAACAGTTTATTTATTAGGTGGAGGAGCTATGTGTTTTAGAAATCAAAAAAGTACAACAAAAGATTTAGACCTGCTTTTTAAAGATAGTGAATCTTATAACAAATTTATACAAAATTTAGAGAATCTGAATTTTAAAAAACAGAATCTAATTTCAAAAGCATATGTAAATATGGAAGCAAATAGTATTTGGGATCATATTTCTGGATTTAGGCTTGATTTGTTTGTTGGTTCTGTTTGTCATAGATTATTTTTATCTTCTAATATGATACAGCGTTCAAAACTTCTTAAACAATATAGTAATTTATGTGTGTATATTATGTCTAATGAAGATATTATTCTTCTTAAGGCAGTAACTGAACGAATAGATGATACTGCAGATATTGCTTCAATTATTCATTCTGCAGAAATTAATTGGGGAATTATTTTAGAAGAATGCGAGGTTCAGAGTAAAGATAGAGTTTGGTATGGTGAATTATTGAATAAATTTTATGAATTAAAAGAATCATTTGGCATAGATCCACAAATTATCCCAAAAATTGAAGAATTATATCAAAATGCCCTTATCAAAAATAAAATCAATGAATTAAAAGATAAAGGATATTCAAAAAAGCAAATAGAAAATGAGTTAAAAGAGAGAGGATTTACTGATACTGAAATAGAAGGCGCTTTTTAATCACATCAATTTTATAGCAGGTTTCATTGGTAATATTCCTTTTATCAAATTGATTTAAGATTTAATGTATGAGGTCATTCCAGATTTCTTTTATTTGTGAAACTATTTTATCAAATTCTTTTTTGGATCTTAAGGCATAGTGTCCTCCAAAATGATAAAACCCCTTTGTGTTATAATCTTTTGCTTCTAATCCAAAAATAATATTATCAAATAAGCCACTATCATATGCAATTGCTAATGGGGCTAATCCATTAAAGATTAATCCAGAAGTATATGTTAAACGGGGAATTGCATATCTTAATGAATCCATTTCTGGTGAATTTACTAATTTCCAATCTCCATCTTTTTTAACCCATTTTCCATAAACTCTATTCCCTAATCCACATCCTCTTGTTCCGTTTGCAGCACACAATATTGCTTGTAGATATTCTGCGGGGCAATTTTCATTTTTAAGATTTTTTAAAATTTGATTTGCAGGTATATAAATTGCATGTGCACCACCAACATGTGGAAAGTGATAATCAGTTGTCAGTTTTTTTGAAATTCCATAAGTTTGTGCAATTCTATCTAATATTATGTTTTCATCTATTGCTAATCCTAAACCAGAGACTATTTCTATCATTTCTATTCCTGTAAGTCCACAATAAGAGTCAAATCCGTTTCCATAAAAAACAGTTGTTTTTTCTTTTATATCTTTTCTAATCTGATCTATTTTATCTAAAATTAATTTTGAATTTCTATTTAGAAGTATTCCTCCCCCCGAATGAGAATAGATTTTTTTAAAACTCAAAGTTATTACATCAGAATATGAAAGAATTTCTTTTACGATTTCAATTAGTGATTTATTTTCATATCCATTTTCATATATTTTTATTAAAAATGCATTTTCAAAAATTCTACAAGCATCTATCCAAGTTATTAATCCATTTTGTTTTGCAAACTCCGAAGTTTCTTTTATATTTTTCATTGAAACGGGTTGTCCACCGCCCCCATTATCTGTCATTGTTATTAGGATTACTTTTGTTGCATCTTGATTTCCATTATATATTTTTTTTAGTTTATCTAAAGGTATATCTCCTAAAAAAACAGAGTTTGATTTTTTAATTCTTTCAGGAGTTGTTAAAGGAGTGCAACATATTACTTTATTTCCACTTGCACAAATATGTCCTTTTGTTGTATCAAAGGGTCTGTTAGCTAAAATAATACTTTTTTTTGGAATCAAACCAGTATTTATTAAACTAGTTAATAAAAGAAATTCTGCTGATCTTCCTTGTAATGTTGGATGAAATGCAAATTGTTTTCCAAAGATTTCTTTTATAGCTAAATCTAATGTTGTTCTTGCTGGTGATCTTGCATAAGAATACGTTAAGATATCACTAACATGTTCTTTCCAATCAGTTATTATTTCTTTTTGTGTTATATGGGTGGTGGAAGTTCCTGAATCTGTTAATAAATCTACAAATACACTATCTGCTTTAACATTAAATGGGTTAAACCCACCTTTTTTAACTTCTGTTATTATTTTTTCTCCATTTTCTCTTTTCCATAGTTCTATTTGTGTTTTATCTTCAGTAGTTAAATCACAATCTAAGTTATTAATTTTTTCTTCTAAAACAATTTTTATACCTGAAGGATTAGTTAAGATCTCTTTAATTAAGTTGCGTTTAAAATCCATATAATTACCTCTTTTTGTTTGTATAAATTAATAATAATAAGAAATATTTAAAAATGTATCTGAATATCCACTATTAATAACATAAATTTATCTTGTTTTAAATTTTATTTTACATCAATTTTATAGCAGGTTTCATTGGTAATGAAGACTGCGCTTTGGAATCCTCTGATTCTTTTTCTAAATAAATTTCTATTTCACAATTAAAGCGCTCTTTTAGGAAATCCTGCGCTTCTGTAAGTATATCAAATTCTGGTAATGGAACTATATTTTTATAAGTTATTATTTTTTTCTGATTTCTTTTTAAAAATCCAGCAATATCTTTTTTATGCTCTTTTAATTTATCTATTTCATCTGCTTTTTTCATTAAAGCGCTTATATCTATTTTATCCATCTCTAATGCAGTTTTTATCAATTCCCATTTCCAATTATCTGAAATAAATATTTTTATCATTGTTGGCTTGTCTATTTCAGTTAATTTTTGTATTTCTTGTATATCTTCTATCACTTGTTTTAAATAATCTTCATCATCTATAGAATTAATTTTAATTTCTTTAATTTTAGGTAAAGTAGATTCACAAACTAATGAGTTTTCTTTTAAAACTTCATGCCAAATTTCTTCAGCAAAATGCGGGGTAAATGGAGATATTAATTTAACAATGGTTCTTACAGTTTCTTGTAATAAAGCTTTATTTCTTCCTTTTCTTTTTATATACCAGTCAATATCTGTAAAAATATTATAAAAAGCAATATCTGTTGCTTTTTTTAATTCAAAAGTATCAATATACAAAGAATATTGATTAATATAATAATTAATTCTATTTTGAAGCCAATTATCAATTCTTTTAGGTTTTATTTCTAATGGAGTATTATTCAAATCTTCAAACCAAAAATATATTTTTTCTAATCTTTGTTTATATTTTTCAATTTCAATTTCATCAAATTCAACATCAATATATGGGGCTGAAACATTAGCATAAAATAATCTCATTGGGTCTGCCCCGTATTTTTCTAAAACTTTTGGAACTGGTAAAACCCCGCCTTTAGATTTTGATAACTTATCTCCACCTTTTCCTGTTATCCAATAATTAACATAAATGCCTTTTGGCCATTTTTCTTTAGGTAATATAGCAATATGATTTTTTATAAAAGGAGGAAAATGAACTGTTTTATGTTCTTTACCTCCTAAATTAATATCTAATGGATACCAATATTCAATATTTCTTTTTATTTCAGATATTAATTCTCTTGGCATTCCTCCCATAGATGCTGTATTAATACTTCCTTTATTTAAGAAAACATAATCAAAAAATTCTAATGAAAGCCAATCTGGATTTTTTATTTCTTTTTGATATTTTGAAACTAAGTAAAATATTGGATATAAAGTAGAATCTGAAATTGCTTCAATAGTATATTTATTATCAAATGGGAAAGTAGTTCCCATCCATCTTCCTAATCTTGCACATGGTCTTTCTTTAAACCATTCTAAAGTATTAATTATATTATTTGAATATTCCTGCGGTTGAATATTCATTGATTTAGAATGTTCAACTGCTTGTTCATTTAACCAATCTTTTCCATAATCAATGAACCATTGATTATCTACTTTTTTAATAACAACTCTCCCCCCGCATCTGCATATAACTTCTTCAGATAAATCATAAAAAATATCTGCATCTCCAATAGAAATCATTTCTTCTTTTATTTTATCTTTTGCTTCTTCTACTTTCATTCCTTTGTATTTTCCAGATATTTCTTTCATTGTTCCTGAATAAAATCCTGTTTTATATACTTCTTTTTTAGCTTCTTCTAATTTTGGGTCTTCTTGATTTTTAATTCCTAATTTTTCACATATTTCAACTGCTGGAGATTCTTTAAATCCAGGAGTATTAATTATAGGTATTACTTTAATTTCTTTTATTTTTTCCCAATTTAAATTATATGATTCACATAATTCTTTATTATTTTGTAAATCATATAATCCCATCCAATCATGCGGAGCATCTGAAGGTACTGATGTTACAATACCAGTTCCTACTGATGGATCACAGAATTTAGAAGGTAAAATAATAATTTCTTTATGAATCATTGGTGCTTCAATATATTTTCCAATCATTTCACTTCCTTTTATCATTCCAAGTTCTCTTGTGTCTTCTTTTTGATATTTAATTTTTTCAGCACATTGTTTTGAACATATCCAAGGTTCATTTTCAACTTGTATTATTGAATACTCTTGATTTGGGTCTATCCATAGATTTGTTTGCCCAAAAACAGTTTCAGGTCTTAAAGTAGCAGCTATAATAAACATTTCTTTATCTTGGTTTTTAAATTTAAATTTTAATAATACATATTCATTTTTCTCAGCCTTTCCTCCTTTTGAAATATCTGCTTCTGAAGGATCAACTGCTACTGGTCCGCAATTTACACAGAAAGTTGCATAATAAGGTTTTTGTATTAATAATTCTTTTTCATTTAATTTATGAAACTGCCATGTAATAAATTTTTTATAAATTGGATCTATTGTTTTAACAAAACTTCTTGTATCTAAAATTAATCCAAATTTTTTAAATGTGTTTAAGTAATTATTTCCAAAAAATTCTGCATAACCTTCGGGATTTTTCATTAATTCTAAATTTTTATCTGAAACCCCTGCTTCTTTTAAATAATTAATATATTCGTTATCTCCTTCTGTTATTTTTTGGGCTTTTGCAATTGCTCCATTTCCAGTTACATGCAATCCAATTGGGAAAGATACGTTTTTGCCTTGTAATTTTTTAAATCTTATAATTGCATCTGCATATGAGTATCCTCTCATATGTCCTGTATGTAAAAATCCAGTTGGATATGGATAAGCGAAAATAAGCATAAATTTTTCTTTTTCATTAGGTTCAGTAAAAGCAATTTTGTTTTTTTCCCAAATTTTTTGCCATTTCTCCTCTATACTCTGAAAGTCCATAGACACATTTTACACAGAAACATTTTAAAAACTCATCTTCTTAATATGCGCTATGAAAAAATACATTTTTCTTATGTTTTTATTGGTATTAGGAATAATTTTTGCTATTGAATATTGTGGAATTGACCATATATATTTATCTGATCCAACTCCTATTGAAATAGAAGCTGGAGAATGTACAGACCCGGGTGTTTCAAATTTAATAATAAATGATCTAAATGAAGGAAATGTTTGCCCTAATGATAAGTTACAATGCTGTGCAAGAGGATATTCTAATACTTCTGAATATCTTAATATAACTTTTGTTTGGTATAATAATACCACAGGCGCAATGGATTTATTAGATTTAAATCATACTTTTATTAATGAACCAACTGATAATGAAACAAGAGATGGTTGGAATTATACTGATGAATTATGTTCTCCAAATTTAATAACCTCTTCAAGTGTAAGAAATAATTTCGTTTGCGCAGTTCAATCTTCTTATGAAGATGAATTTGGTTTGCAAGAATCTCCAATATTAATGGAAGATATAACAGTTGAAGATTGTAGTCATAGTAGAAAGTATTTAGATATAATATGGGTTTCTGTGTCTTGTAATACAACTGATCCATATAATTTAAAAGCAGAATGGGAACTTCTTGTTAAAGATAATAATAGAAATAATGAAGCTGGTGTTGAAATTGAAGTCGATGGTGAAGATGTTTCTGGTGAAACAAATGAGGAAGGAAAAATATATTTTTCAACTTCTTTATATCCCAATACTTATGATTTTGAAGCAACAAAAAGTGAATTTGATTCAGATTATGAGTCATATACAATCACAGAATCTAATATAACTGAATTTTGTGATTCGTGTGATCTTAAAGATTTAGATTATAATATTTATTATCCTTGTGCAGAAATAAATTGTTCTACTAAAACAACTGAATCAAATTGTAATTCTGAAACTATGTGTGAATGGATTGATGAAGAGTGTATAAATATTTGTGAAGGTTGTTCAACAGGAGTATATCTAGATGATGTTACAGTAAAAGTAAGAGTTTTTGAAAAAGATACTATTATTCCAGCTCAAGGCATAAGTTTTTCAATTTCACATCCAGATTTTGGGGAAACGGACAGAGAAGAGGTAGTAACATATACTTGTAATACAGATATTAATGGAGAATGTAATGTAACAATTCCTCATATACCAAATAAAAATGCAACTTCAATGCCAACTTTACCTGATGATGATTTTATAATTTCTAGCGAACCTTTTACATTTAATTTTCATGATACAACTTCGTGTAATTATAAAGATAGCTCTGGTTTGTTTTATAATGGTTGTCTTCCTGCAGTGGGTATTTGTGCAAATACAAATGAAACATGTGATCCAACTAAAGATTGTCACATGGGTTTAGATGTTTATGATCCTGATTGCTGTTGTTCAGATTGGTGTCATCCTGATGATCTAATTTGTGTTGAATGTTTTGAACAAAATATTTCATGTACTAATACTTCACAGTGCTGCGCAGGTTTAGATTGTTATGGAGGAAAATGCGATTGCGCAGTGCCAGGAGTAGATTTATGCAGATCTGATTTAAGATGCTGTGGAGATTATACTTGTAATACAACTGATGGTTTATGTATCCCCTGTATTCCAGAAAGAGAAACTGGATGTATTGATACCTCAGATTGTTGTGAAGATTTAGATTGTATTGATGGAGTTTGTGTAAGGGGATGTATTCCTACTTTACCTTGTAATTCTAGTTCAGATTGCTGTGGAGGAACTTGTGATGATGGAAGATGTTATGGTTGTGTAGGACCAGGATGTGAAGAGGAAGATGAAGATGACAATGGTTTAATTCCAAATAATCAAAATGAAACAAATGAAACTTCTATTTTTTGGTTATGGGAAGATAATCCTTTATTTGGTGAAGATTCAGAGGGATTTTTTAATTTTAATTTTTCATTAAGACATGGATGTACGGGATTATTTATAGTAATAGATAATTGGATTTTCTGTGATCTACTTTGGTTAGTATTAATAATTTTATCATTAATTGCTGCATATAGATACAAAGAATATGCACTTAAAAAGAAAACGTCAATTATTACTTTTATACTTCCTATGGCAATAGGATTTTTAACTTATGTATGGATAGGTATTATAATTGCAATATTAGAAATAATATTATCAATAATTAGTCCACCAAAAAAAGAAAAACAAAAAGGTGATAAAAAATGAAATTTATATCAAGTGGTATTAAAAATTTTGATAAATGTTTGGGCGGAGGTTATGTAAATAATTCTGCAACTTTAATTACTGGTGGGCCTGGAACAGGCAAATCTATTTTAGGATTACAATTTTTATATGATGGATTAAAAAATAAAGAAAAAGTTCTTTTAATTTCCTTTGAAGAAAACAAAGATGTAATAATGGAGCAGTCTAATAATTTTGGGTGGGAATTTGAAAAATATATAAAAAATGATCAATTAAAAATTATTAATTTTGATATGCCTTCTACTCATGTTGTGCACGTAATAGAATCAATAAGTAAAGAGGTAAAAACACACAATCCAAAAAGAATTGTTTTAGATTCATTATCTGTTTTAAGCTTGTTTGCAGAAGTAGCAGCCGGATTAGAATTAGCACATTTGTTAAATGTTAATTTAGATCAATTAAAATTATCTCAAGAAGTATTAACTATTGGTGCAGTTATGGGATTGCTTTCAAAAATTAAAAAATATGATAATACTTCTTTAATAATAGCTGAGATTCCCCAAGGTAAAAATAATTTATCAAGAGATTCATTTACAGAATTTATATGTGATGGAGTAATAAAATTAGTAAAAGATGAAAATACAGGTAAAAGGCATTTAAATATAATAAAAAACAGAACTGCAGACCATACTTTAACTCCAGTTAGTTTTTCAATAGACAAAAAAGGTATTGAGCTTAAATAGAGTTTAAAAATATTGAAAAAGAATATAAACCTTTTTACTTTAAACTGAATATGGAGCGACCACCAACAAATATTTTATTCATAGTGTGTTTAATTTTAATTATTATTACTATCGGCGCTAGTTTTATGCATTATATAGAGGGGTGGACTTGGATTGATTCATTTTATTGGGCTACCATAACAATTTCAACAATAGGTTATGGAGATTTAGTTCCTACTTTAGAAATATCAAAAATATTTGTAATTTTTTATATTTTAATAGGAGTTTCAACAGCAGTTTATGGAATGTTTTATTTAGCTTCATTTATGATTAAAAAGAATGAAAATTATTTTGAAACTTTTAAAAAACACCCTAAAAAATTACCAACTCATTTTATAGGACAAACAGCAAAAAAAATGGAGAAAATGAATACTCCCACACCTAAAGGTGTGGGTTTCTGTTTTGTGTTTTAATAAAAATTTAATAATCCTAATTGATTTGGTTCATCTCTTAAATTTTCTATTGTTTCATTAAGTTTGTTTGTATCTTGATTATTAATATAATTGTTTATTGCAGAAGAAGTTACATTACTGACACTTCTGTAAAAATAACCTCTTGACCAGAAGTGTCTTTTTAAATATCTTAATTGAAAACCAGTAAATTTTCTAAAAATTTTATAAGCAGATATTCCTTTCAAAAGCTGAAAAGCTTTTGAAACTGACATATTAACTGGTATTGTTGTGAATAAATGCACGTGATCATTTTCAATTGCTAAGGTATGAATAATCATTTTATATTTATCAGCAATCTCATAAAAAACAGATTTTAAGAAGTCTTTTACATGCTGACTTCTTAAAGATTTATATCTATATTTTGGACAAAACTCAAAATGGTACTGATTTAATCCAATGCAATGGTTTTTATTTGTAAAGTTCCCACTATTCATATACTCAGCTCCAGCGACGATGTGTATGTACAAGCGCTTCGCGCTTGTGCGTCGCTAAGGAGTAAAAAGTATTAAAGATTAAAAATACTTTAGAAAAAGTGCAGGTTGTATCCAACTGATAAATCAGTTGGTTTTAACCTGCTAAAGATAGTTAATAAAATTGAAAAATTAAAAAACAGATTTAAAAAAAGAATTAATAGTTCACATTATAATTTTGAAGTATTAGATATTATAAATACCCCGTTACCATTAGATGATGAATCAATTTATGAAATTCACTGTCATATGCTTCAACCAAATTTATATATCCAGCAACCAGATGAACTTGAGATTAGATTCTTTCAAGAAATACATAGAGTTTTAAAAAATAATTGTAATTTTTATTTTTCATGCGATTCTTCTTTTTTCAGAAGAAACTCAGATGATGTTTCAAACGATGATTATGATTTATTAATACTCGAATTAGAAGAATTATTCAAAAAAATTAAAGTTAAATTAAATCTAGGTGCAGATAGAGAAGAGAAATTCAATTGGGAAGTTAGAAGTGAATTAGAAGAATATACACATTACACTAATAATACTAGATTTTATATAGTCTGTACAAAATAATTTTATAATTTTTATAACATAAATACTAAATTTCTTAAATACTATAAAAAAATAAAAAAAATTAAGGAGTCCAAGTAACAGATGGATTGAATTCGGGTTTCTTTCCTTCTTCTAAAATAATTTTCATTTCTGGTGTAAAAACCCCTATTTTTGTATTTAAATCTGTTGAAGCTTTCAAAAATACCTTATTTACTGTATTTGTTGCTGCTTGAACTGTTGCTCTATCCCATAAATTAAATGATGCCCCTAACATTGGATCAAAGTTTGATGTTGGAGTTGACCCATATATAGTTATATGATCATTTAATACTTCTGCTCTTAAAGATGCAACTATACCTTTTAATTGTTCAAAATTATAAGTTAAACCTGTAAATATGTTGTTTGATACTTTAACATCTATTCCTGTTTGTGCGGATAAAGATTTATTTGAAGAAACATCTATAAGTAAACCTGCATTTATTATTCCTTCTTCTGCTTCTACTGCAAAACAAATTTCTCCTAATTGAAAATCACCTTGTTTTAAATAGAAAGCATATACAGAACTATTGGCTTCTGTTATAGGAGAACTTACTAGCATGGTTGTTTTTATTGTTTCGCCTGTTGTCATCCCAGGAATAATTAATGGTACACCTATTTTTCTAAAACTTGCTGTTCCATCTGCTTCATTAGGTGATGCAAAAACAGACCCTACAGTTAATGATAATGCAAAAAAGGCTTCTACTGGATGATTTACAACTAAATCAAAAACCATTTTTACTTCTCCAGCTAATTTCATACCAAATTCTTTAATTGGATTTCTTACTTCCATTCCATTTATTAGATTTTTTTTATATCTTCTCATTCTCTCCCCCCTCTTTTGTGTTATTACATTAATTATTGTGTATTAACTTATATTTAAATACTTCCCCCCCTAAAGTGTAGAGTAATAATAAGATTTAAAAAGACAGAAGTAAATATTATAATATGGATAATACTATCAAAATCTTAAATAATATAGGGTTAACA
>JBAZFO010000030.1 GCA_041653315.1 Candidatus Micrarchaeia archaeon
GTTTGTTACATATTTACTACAAATGTATTCTTTCTTGATTTAAATAATGCAAATTTTCCGATTTTATTTTTTATAGTTTATGATTATAAAAAGAAAGAGATAGTGGGGGTAGTATATACACATTATTTTAATACCGAAAATTTTCTTCCGCATGAGTTAATACAATTCTGTTTACATAAATTATACTACAATCTGCGTTGTGACTCAAAAAGAAGTTATATCCTTTCAAATAGGGATTTGACATACTTTAATCCCGAGATTAATCAATTATACGCATTAATAACGATCGCTGTGAGAGATAAAGTTATCAATTCACAAATCAAAGAACCATTTGGGAGTATACTTGATTATTTTATCTTTGGTTATCCAAATGAGAAAGTAAAACCAACACTGGATATTAGAAAAACAGAGAAAGATAAAGGGAATAGATTCAGTTTAAGTTTCAGGACTAATATTTGCTCAGAGGTGTGCAATCTAAGAGTAGATAATGAAGATAAGACCAAAAAACTACATTATGATATAGCTGACAAAAATGTTAAATATCTTAATCATGCTGAAATTGATTTAACGAGGATCAAAGAGCTTGATCTTCTTGAAGACATTGCTGTAAGTATTTTCTTTCGAAACAAAATTTTTGAAACGGAGATAACCAATAAAGAAATCGTTGAATCGGAATATGGAGAATTATTTAAATTTCATATGTGGTTAGTTAAATATTTTATTAATAATCCAAAAGAATCCCAATTGGTTAATTCTTTTAGTTTTATGGTTGGTTATCCCCATAATAATGGACGATGTAAATTTGAAAACTTAAGAGCCAGAGAAATGAGAGAATTACTACGGCAATATAATGAAACACTCAATAAAAAATTAAAGAGTATCGATAACGTTAAGACGAAAGAGAAAATTTATTTGTATATATTACATAGACAACGTAGTTTAATGGATTTCTTGGATTCAAAATTAAAAGAGATGGATACGTTGCAACCTGAGAACACGGATTCGTTTCTTAAAAGTGTTTATGATGTAGTGAATAATCATTATACTGAGAATATTGAAAACGTTACAAACCTATAACTTTTTTTACACCCTTTACTATCTCGTGTTTTGTTTTTTCCTTTTCGTGGTTTGTTCTCAGTTGAATATTTCGCTGGCGTATATTTTCTCGATTTGTTTTTTCCATTTCATTTTTCTCTTTCGTTTTGTTATCGTTTTTTGCTATTTTTTCTACCGATTTTAGCCCAGTTTGATAAAGGAAGCATCCTACAATAAAACAAGCTATTCCGGTCAGAAAGTAGATTGTTTTGAATGCCCAATCGTTGGTTTGTGTAGTCAGCCACAAACAACCTGCCCCTGCTAACACAAATGTCCCCGGTGTTGTGAGGTAAAATACATTTTGTATCAACGAAACCATCTAACCACCAACTAAGCACTCATCCCTTGTATCGTCAGAGCTCCAGGTTCTCATCACAGAGCCCAATTTCAAATCCTTCCGATAAGACCCCTTTCTTTTTGAACCCAGGGGCCTTTTTCTTTCGGGAAAGAAAAAGGGGCCTCAGTAAACCTATGTCTCTTCATATAATATTAAATATATTAAAAATGTATTAAAAACATTTGTTTGATTAAATAGAGGTATATAAAAAATAAAATAAAAAAAGTAAAATAAAAAAAGATAGTTTATTTTATTTAGCACTTATTTAATCTCATCATTGAACGAATAAATGTTGCAATAAATAGAACAAAACATATAAATCCTATTATTGGCATTAATTCTGTAAATTGACCATTTGGCATATAAATACTATAACCAAATGCGATTAAAGTAAGCACAAAAAATATTATTGGTAAAACCATAATATTCAAACCTGCTTCTTTTTTTCTTGGTAAATCTTCTGAAAATGGTTTTTGTCTTAATATTTCTTTTTTATCTATTTTTTTTCTAATATTTTTTTTAATTGTTGTTTTCCTTTTTGTTGTTTTCTTTTTTTGTGTTTTTTTATTTTTTAATACTGGCATATTCAATCACCTTTTTTAATAAAAACAAATAACCTTTTTAATACTTCCCTTAACGATAAAAGATTAAAATATTCTCTTACCTTTTAATGGATGTTTTTTTATTTGTTTTTTTCTGTATGCAATAAAAAAAATAATTGCAATCAAAATAATTAAAATAATTATTATTGGTAAATAAAATATATTATCTTCTTTCTGTTCTTCTTGTGTTTCTTGTGGAGAGATTATTGGTTTTATAATTTCTTCAATTTCTGGTAAAATTTCAGGTACTTCTGGTTTTTCAGGGACTTCTATTTCTTCAATTATTTCTTCTTGTTCTTCTTCAATTAATTCAGTTTCTTCATCTTCTTCAATTATATTTTTCTTTCCAACTGGTGCTCCACCACTTCCACCTGGTGAATTACTGCTTGGTTCATCTTCTTCTGCTTCTTCTCCAAATATTGCATATGTACTGAAATGCGTTACATTACCCCAAACATGTTTTGGATCTGTTTTTACTATTCCTTGCTGAACAACTAACTCCCATTCTTCAGAAGTCTCATTAAAATAATACATTCTTAATGAATCTTCATCAATATTCAATTCATCAAGTTCAGTTGAATTATAATATAATCTTATAATTGACCAAGATAGATAATCTGTATCTATTACTTCAATTGTCATTCCTTTGAATGGTAATGTATCTGTTGGTGCATTTGGATTTGTATCATTAACTTCTGTTGAATTTAATAATCTAACAGAAATTGAGAAATTATATGTTTCATTTGCAGTTAAATCAATCTCTAAATCAGAATTTGAAAATTCAAAAGTTTCTGTTTCATTCTCTTCAACTTCTTCACCAAAAGTAATATCTGTAAAGTTTCCATCAATATCCCATTCTGTTGTTATATTTGTTTCTGAATCAGTGATATTTATTGAACAATTATCCAATTCTAATACTCCCCCGTCAAATATTATTTCTCCACCAAATAAAAGAGCATTATTTCTACATAAAGCATAGTCATCAATAGTCCAATTAATTGTTCTAGCTTCTTCATCATGAATTCCATACTCACTATTATTAACAAATTCACTATTCCAAAGGTTTACGTGCGAATCTAATAAATGTAAACCTGACATTGCACATTCTCCTGCATTATTTTCAAGAACAGTATCAATAACATTAACTTCTTCAGAATTTATTAGATAAATTCCATCGCAAGAATTATTATATAAATAACAATCTGTTATATTTCCAGATTCAGCAGAATCTACATTTATGCCCATAATAAATTCTGATATTTCACAATTTATTATTGTAAAATTATTGTATCCATTTGTATCAATACCATAACCTTCACCTGCACCTATTAAAGAATAACCATCACAATCAATAGTAATATCACTCACACCAATTCTTAATCCATCAGAACTAGAACAGGAAAGGTTTCCCGTTAAAGTTAAGTCTTCAGTTACTGTGTCTCCGCATTCTAAAACATCGCACGCAGGATCTGCTGCACAATTATCATCATCGCAATCTGTATCTCCATCACCATCATTATCTATTGTATCATCACATGTTAGTTCTGCTGCATATTCGCAACTGTCAACACCATCGCAGTCATCATCTAAACAGTCCGTAACTTCATCATTGTCATTATCAATTTCATCATCACAGTATAACTCCATGCCGCTGAAACATTCATCAGACACAATGCAGGTATCAATCTCCCAAGTGCAAAAATAATAGCCATCGCCATATTGGTATGCGAGCAAACAATCTTCAGCGAATGTTGAGTTGCCGCAAAACTCATGCGAAATTTCAAATATATCACAACCTGTACAACCACAATCAACATAACAGCTGTTGCAGGTTTCTTCCCCATTACATTCAGCATCTCCACAGTAAGGAGTAAGATCACAGCTGTTTAAAGATAAAACACATAATTCACCAGCGATTTCACAAACTTCATATACAACAGTTTCTCCATACGTATGACTTTCATAAGCATTTGTACATTCTTCCAAAGACACAGCATTGCAATTTTCAACTAAATTGGCCGGGCAATAATCAGCAAAACTCAATCCACTTATAAAAATTAATAATAAAAAAAAGCATGTATTTTTTTCATATAATTACCTCATATACCTTTTAATTTTTAATTCCCACCACTAAAACAACGCTTAAATCAAACAAACAAGATTTTTAAATATTTCTCAAAGGATACAATGTTTTAAATATATTTCATTAAAAAAAAGATTATGGCAGAATCAAAAAATTTAACAGAATTAATTTCTTTTCTACAAGATAAAGGATATGTATGGGGACCAGAACCAGAAATTTATAATGGGGTTTCTGGATTTTATACTTATGCACCTTTAGGAAAATTATTAAAAAATAATATTGAAAATAAAATAAGAGAATTTTTTATTAAAAATGAATTTTGGGAAGTTGAATGCCCAACTATTATGCCAAAAATAGTTTGGGAAGCATCAGGACATTTGGAAGGATTTACTGACCCAATTATTTTTTGTTCAAAATGTAATGCAAGTTATAGAGCAGATAAATTATTAGAAGAACAATTATCAAATCAAGGATATACATTAAATGATATTTTACCTTTAATAAAAGAAAAAAAATTAATATGCCCTTCTTGTAAAGGAACTTTTAAAATGGAAATATTATCACATGAATTAATGATGAAAACTATTATAGGTTTAGATACAGAAGCATATAATAGACCTGAAACTGCAACAACAACTTATTTACCATTTAATAGATACACAACATTTTTTAGAAATAAAATTCCATTTGGGGTTTTTCAAATTGGAAAAGCATTTAGAAATGAAATTTCCCCAAGACAGCATATTTTAAGAATGAGAGAATTTACACAAGCAGAAGCACAATTATTTATTTTTGATAAGGATGATTTTGAAAAATTTGAAAATATAAAAAATAAAGAAATTTTATTATGGTCTGCAAAAGCACAATTAGAAAAAGAAAAACCAATTATATTAAAAATATCAGATGCATTAAAGAAAAAATTATTTAAAAATAAAGCATATGCATGGACTGTTTATTCCGCATATGAATTATTTTTATCATTTGGAATTCCTAAAGAAAATATAAGAGTAAGACAGCATAGAGATGATGAAAAAGCATTTTATGCAGATGATGCTTGGGATATTGAAATTAATCTTAAATCCTTTGGATGGGAAGAAGTTTGCGGTATACATGATAGAACTAATTATGATTTAAAACAGCATATGAAAAAATCAGGACAATCTTTTGAAATTTTAAATGAAAAAACAGGAAAAAAAGAAATTCCTCATATTTTAGAAATTGCATTTGGAACTGATAGACCAACTTTTGCATTGTTAGATTTATTTTATTCTAAAGAAGAAAAAGATAATGGTAAAACAATGTTTAAAGTTCCTTATTTTATGGCGCCAATAAAAACAGCTGTTTTTCCATTAGTTAAAAAAGATGGATTAGCAGAATTAGCTACAGAAATTTATGAAAAATTATCAAAACATTTCATATGCGTTTATGACCAGTCAGGTAGTATAGGAAGAAGATATTTACGTGCAGCAGAACAAGGTATTCCATATTGTATTACTATAGATTATGATTCATTAAAAGATAAAACAATAACAATAAGAGATAGAGATACTGAAGAACAAAAGCGTATTAAAATAGATAAATTAATTGATATAATAGATGATTTAATTTCTGGTGAAACTTCTTTTGAAAAATTATAGGTTACCAAGTCCATTCGGTAACCTTAAACAATCTTTTACCTCTGAACTTCATTTTTAGGTTGCCGAGTGCGTTCGGTAACCTTTATAAATGATTAAACACCATAAATATATATGGAAAAAACCAAAATTTCAAATACAGATGTTTTCAAACGTCTTGCTGAATGGAATCCTTGGTGGAAAGAAAATAAAATAAGAGAAGAAATGAAAGGAGTAAAAAGAGAATATTTAGAAGATATAATAAAATGGATTGATGAAAAAGAAATTAAAGTTTTAATTGGACCTAGGCGTGCTGGAAAATCAACGTTATTTTATCAAATAATAGACTATATACATAATAAAAATAAGGTTCCATTTGAAAATATTGTATTAATTAATTTCCAAGATAATTTATTTTTAGAAAAAAATCTTGAAGATATTTATTTATCTTACATTCAAAACATCAACCCCACAAATAAATTATATCTTTTTATTGATGAAGCTCAAGAAAAAAAAGGCTGGGATAAATGGATTAAAAAAATGTATGATTTGAAAAAAAACATTTCTTTTTTTGTTTCTGGTTCGAATGCAAAACTTCTTAAATCTGAATTTTCTTCATATTTATCTGGAAGAAAAATTGAATTTGAAGTATACCCATTATCTCTTAAAGAATGTTTAAAAATAGCAGGTATTTCAAAAATTTTAAGCCTTGAAGATGAAGCAAAAGCAAAAAATATTTATAAAAACTATATTAAATATGGGGGATTTCCTGAAGTATATTTTAAAAATGAACAATTGAAAATTGATTTGTTAACAAATTATATGAATGATTTTATAGAAAGAGATATTGCAAGAAGATATAACATAGATTCAGAAAAAATAAGATTTTTAATAAAATGGATATCAACAAATTCAGGTAAAGAAATTAGTATAAATTCTCTCGAAAAAACATTAGGAATAAGTGGAGAAACAATAAATAATTATTTAGGATATATAAAAGATGCATATTTAATTATTGAAGTTAAATCATTTTCTCCATCCTTGAAAAAACAAGAAATTGAACCTAAAAGATATTATTTAATAGACCCTGGATTAATTTCAATTTATGAATTTTCATTTAGAGAAGAATATGGAAAATTACTTGAAAGTGTAGTTGGAATTAATCTATCTTTCAAAAATAAACAAATATATTATAAAAATACTCCAAAAGGAGAAATAGATTTTATTTTTGAAAAAAATAAATTTTATAATGGTCTTTGTGTTACTCATAATCCCGAAATTGAAAGAGAAAAACGAAATTATGACTTTGGAATTAAAGAATTAAAGCTTAAAGAAGTAAAATATATAACTTTTGATTATGAAGATGAAAAATCTATACCTATATATAAATGGGCCATAAATACTTTTTAAATCTTAAAAATTAACAAAGATTTTTCTTTTTACAAGGTTTGACATCTTTGATGTCAAATTTTGAAATATTTTTTAATATTTCAAAGGTTTTTCTTTTCTTTCTTTTTGGTTAAACTTTTTCTTTCTTTTTTTAAAAGAAAGAAAAAGGTTAAATGGGGCCACGGGGATTTATTCGTACCTGTTTCTTTCTTATTTCAAGTTCTTTCTTTTTGATTAAACTTTTGCTTTCTTGCAAGAAAGAAAAAGTTTATTGAACCCCGACCCGCAGGTTTCTTACGTAGCTCACTCTTAACAAATTATTTTCATAATTTGATAAAACCTGGAGCCTGCTACGCTACCAAGTTACGCTATAGCCCCAATATACTTATTTTAGATTGATAAATGTTTAAAAAATAAGTAGTTAAAAAATAGGATAAAGATAGTTGGGGTAAGTATTATAAATATTCTTAAACATAATAAATACGAGAGGAAAGGATTTCGCCAAATTGTAATGACTGTTTGTAAGCAAGTGGCAAAACGTGCAAACAGATTTTAGTTGCAATTTAGAGCCATAGTATTTTGGTTTCGGCCTTAAATCCTCTCAACTATTTTTAATACCTCATTAATAATTATTTTAGCACTATCTTTTTGTATTCTCATTGCAGAAGCACCTGGATGCCCCCCGCCAGATATTATTAAATCAGATAAACTTTCTTTTATTTTTTTAACAATTACATCTGCACCCAAACCTATTTCTTGAGCATTTATATTTGTTCTAATTGTAATTAATCTTTCACCATATCCAATTAAAATAAATGGTTTATTTTCTTCATCATATCTATCAAATACTGCTCCTGTTGCTTTTGATTTAGAAGGAAAACTAAATCTTTTAACAATTTTATCTAATTGTAAAATAACTAATTTTATATTTTTTATTTCTTTTACTCTTGAATATTTATCTGCTACTTCTGCAATCTCATCTAATTTTTCCATTGCAGAAGCAGAAATAGAAGTAAATAAAATTCTATCATTTAAAACAGAATCATAAAATTCTAATGTATTTGGAAATCTTGAGTAAATTCCTATATAATCTAAAACTATCGCTTTTTCTTTATCTTCTTTTGTTGGTTTATAAAAAATACTTTTATCACCAGTTAAAGCAATTTTTGATAGCTCATCTGCTTCTTTAAATCCTAATATTTTTGCTATTTCACAGCACATCCACCCCGCAGTATAAAATGAATTTCCATTTAATTCCCAGGGAGATAAATAAATATCTGCTTGTATTTTTTCTTCTGTTGGATGATGATCAATAATTATCAATCCTATTCCAGATTTTTTAATTAATTGTCTTGCTTCTTTGCTTTCAGAATTTGTTGAAAAATCAGTTAAAATAACTAAAGGATTGCTCTCATTTTGTAAAATTCTTATATCACTTAAAGCATCGCCTGGTTCATATGTAACTCCTTTATTTTGAAAAGTTAATAATTTCCTAGAATTTAATGCTTTGTAAATAGCTAAAGCTCCAGTAATACCATCTGCATCATTGTGATATCTTAAAATTATCTTTGATGCATTTTTGATTTCATTAGCAATTTTATCCATTATAGGTTTCATTTTTTCGGAAATTTCATTTTTAATCATATAAATACCTTTTTAATATAAACGCTTATAAATAATTACACTCTTTTTAGGAGGGATAGTATATGAAAGGAAAGATAATAAATTATAGAAGAGGGAGAAAAACAGAATACACAAATCAATATGTAATAGAAGTAAATGGAATAACTTCTAAAGAAAAAGCATCTATACTTTGTGGAAAAAGAATCTCCTGGAAAACAACTACTGGAAATGAAATAGTCGGAAAAATTACAAAAGCACACGGAAATGGTGGTGCAGTTTTAGCTAGATTTAACAAAGGATTACCTGGCCAAGCAGTAGGTACAGATGTAGATATTCAAGAATAAAATGCAATATGAATTTTTAGAACATACAGCCGATGTTTTATTCAAAGCTTACGGCTCTTCTTTTGAAGAAGCACTTTCAAATGCAGCTTTAGCTTTATTTGATACTGTTGGATTTTCAAAAAGCCCAAAAAATAAAATAGAACTAGAAGTTCAAGCAAAAAATAGAGAAGAACTTGTAGTTAAATTCTTATCTGAAATTTTAACTGAAATGGATATAAATGAAATGACATTTAAAAAAATAAAAATTTTAGAATTAGATGAAAATTATATAAAAGCGCACATTTATGGAGATACTACTAGGCCTAAAACTTCTGTAAAAGCTGTTACCTATCATTTATTAGAAGTCAAAAATACTAATGACAAATGGAGTATTCAAATTCTCTTAGATGTTTAAGTTAAAGGTAATATTTTTAAACCCCAAGTTATCTAATATTCTTATGAAAAAAGTAGTTTTATTACTTATATTTAGTTTATTCTTATTTGGATGTATCCAAACTCCTCCTAATAATGATATTCCTAAATTGCAGGAAGAAATTTCGTATGAAAATATTGATTTAATAGATATATTAAATATCAATCCAGAAGCAAAAGATGTTATTATTTCACCCAATAAAAAAAGTGCTAATATTTTACTAAACCCAGATTTAAAAGAACTTAGTGGTTTTCTTAATTTTTCTTTAAATATTAATTCCGATTCCTTATTAAAATTTAATTCAATCATTTCAAATGAAACACACAATCAAATAAATTTACATTCTATTATAATTAATACATATTTTGAAAAAAGACCTTCAAATATAATATTTTTAGGTGATGTTTCTACAATTGAAAAAGATAAAATAAAACAAACAATTACTCTTGAAAATACAGAAGATATTGCTAAAGATATAAATATTTCTTTAAATTTTTATATAAATTCTTCTAGTATAAAACTCAATAATGAAGAAATAAAAATAAATAAAAATGATATAATTGTATTTAAAACAGATAATTATGATCTAGATATAAGTTATGATGAATATTATTCATCAACTAATTCATTCACTTATGAAACAAATGGAAAAATTCATACTTTTGATTGGACAGATTTAATTGGAAAACAATATGCAATTTTAATAACAACAGAAGATGAAAAAATTTCACATATAGAAATTCAAACAAAAACACATTTAAATCCAAAAGAAACTGTTATTTTTGATCCATCATACTCATCAAAAAATATTTCTTCAATTGAAGTAAAAGAATTTATTGGGGTTTCTGATATTAAAGATATAAAAATGGGATATAAAGGCAGTAAAGAATTCGTATATATTATGACTGAAGATACAATTTATTATATTGAAGATATAAACTCCTTTAAAACTAAATCTTCAATTACAGATATTTATACTGCTAAATTTACTTTACCTTATTCAGATCCGCAAATGAAATTTATGGATATTGATACTGGAAATGTATTAGGCAATTCAAATGATATATTAATAACTATATTTCCGTATGGAGCAATGCTTATACCTGGAAATACAATTACTAATGAAAGAGTATTAGATATACATAATCCAGGAACTTCATATTCATTTGCTTCCCAAGTGAGTTCATTTAATTTCTTTGATGGGGCATATATTAATGAAGATGAAAAATTGGCATGTTTTGGAAGTTCAACTTATTTTGAAAGCGGAACTCAATATACACATAATGTTTTTTGTTTTAAACATCCATTTATAGGAACTACGTATTCTCCATTAAATCCCAATGTATTCAAATTTAATGAACCAGATTTATGGTATAGAACTATTCAATCTGGTGAAAGTGGATGTGCTGGAATTCCTTATATAACTAATAATAAAATGTATATAGGTGCTCCTTGCCACAATGGAATATCAATTTTAAATTCACTTAATTCAAATACATATACATATTCTTCATTAACACAAAAAGGTCCTTCTGGATTTGGGGCTGGATTTGCAGGAGAAGGAGATAATTTATTCATTTTAGCAGATGGAAAAATTTTAAGATTTAAAGATAATACAGAATGGATTTCAAGAAATGGAATAAATAGTTTAGCAATGGATGAAAATTATATTTATGGTGGCGCATCAGGAAAAATATTTGTTATTGATAAAAATAATGGAGAAATAGTAATTGAATTAATTGGAGATTTAACAGGCGCTTTAACAACTGGTTCCTTAGGCGCAATAACTGACGATGGTTTTTATTTACTTGAAGTAACTGAAAGCACATTGTGTTATACACCTACAGCTTTAGATTTAGCTAATGGATTAACAATTAACAGTGATACCACTTTATGTACTGGTAATTATAATTTTGAGGACACGGCCTTAGTTGCAATTACAATGGCCAGTGATGACATTACTTTAGACTGCAATGGCGCAAATATAATCGGTCCAGGAACAGGAGTAGGAATATCAGTATTTAGTATAGATAATATAATAATAAAAAATTGTAATATATCTAATTTTGGGGCTGGTATTCGTTTATTGGGAGACGCTAAGAATAATATTATTATGAATAATAATATATTTGAAAATCAAAATGAAGCAGGGATAGGGATAATAAATAAGAGTCGTAACAACACTATCATAGACAATAGATTATTTGATAATTTAGGTATGGGAATTGGGATTTTTGGAACTCCAACCAATAATTACATTAAAAATAATGAAATTTTTGATAATCAAGGGGGGATAGGTATTTCAGTTTCACATAATAATGAAATCTATAATAATTCTGTTTTTAATAATAACTTAGGAGGTATTGTCATCCAAGGATATACAAACAATTTAACAGATAATATTGTTTGTAATAATGGAGCAACACAACCAATACCTAATGATATAAGTATAATATTAAGCACATCAAATAATTTTGGAGATAATACTTGTGATAATTTAGATAATTCTGGTTCTAATACTGTTACTTGTAATACACCTTGTAATGTTATAGATAATTGTGTAAATCTATCTAATTTATCAACATTTGGAACAAAAATAAATATTGATTCTTTAAATAGTGAATTTGAAATAAATGAAGATGTAACTTTATGTACAGATTACTATGAAATAGAAAATACATTGGTATTCATGTTTGATGGATTGACTTTAGATTTAAATGGTTCAACTTTAAATTCAACAAGAACAGATTCTTCTCGCGGCCCAATTGAAATTAATAGAAAAAATAATATTAAAATTTTAAATGGTTCTTTAGCTTGTGTTGAAGATATTTGTAAAGGAATTTCTGCTTTTACGAACAATACACAAATAAAAAATATTAATATTTTAGATTCAAGATTTGGTATTTCTATTTTATTTGGATCAAACAATATAATTGAAAACATAACTTGCTTACAACCAGCAGAACATGGAGACGAAGACACAAACGAAACAGTTTGTATACACCTTGGAGCAACAGAAAACACAGAAATAGATACTTTAAGTTCTGATGGTGCATCTACTTTTCCTTTATTCTTAATGGGAGATTCTGGTACAGCAAATAATACTACAATAAAACATTTTAATATTCAAAATTCAGCTGGGTTTGGTATTGTTTCATGGGATGATAATTTAGAAATTTCTGATTCAAATATTTGCAATAATAATTTACAGGCCTTTCCTCTACCTAGTGGAGGAATAGGAATAAATGATATTATATATTTCTCAAGTTCCCCAACAATATCTAATGTAATTTGTGATGAAGTTATTTGTACAGCACCTTGTTCAATAGGAGAATGCTATGGTACAGAAACATTCATAACTTGTGAAAATTTACATACTGAAGAAGATTGCTTAAATTCATATGAAATCGAATCTGATATCCCATATCAATGTACTTGGATTGAAATACCCACAGGCCGTGGATTAACATTAGAATATTGTGAAAGAGGAGATAGATGTTTATTACAATATGCTGGCTGTGTAAATTTATCAGATCCAACAACATTTGCAGGAAGAGTTGTTCAAAATTTAGATGGAACATTTAACATAACTGAAGATGTAACTTTATGTCAAGGAACTTATACTATTAATGCAACAACAGATGAAAAACGTGCAATAAACATTATAGGAGATAATATTGATTTAGATTGCAATAATTCTGTAATACAACAAGATCCTTCATTTATTAGAAATGGAAAAGGAATTTATAATTTTGGTTATAATGGAGTTACTATAAAAAATTGTGAAGTTTTAGATTATAATATTGGTATAGACACATCAATAATAGATGGCAGTCAATATTCAGATAAAGTTTATATACAAAATAATATTTTAAAAACAAATAATAGAGGGATAAATGCACTAACTTTAGGAAAAGTGTATATAATTGATAATTTTGTATATAATAATACTGATTATGGATTATTTTTAACTCTACAAGGGAATGAAATTAGTGAAATTCATGGAAACACAATTAATACTGGACATTTTTATGGAGGAATATATTTAAACCAAATAAAAAATTCAATAGTTCATAACAATATTATTAATAATAATTTAGGAGATGGGATTTCAATAATGATGGCAACTGGCGGGGAAATTTATAATAATTTTATTTCAGAAAATACAAATGGGATTAAAGCAATATTTATGACTCAAAATATGAATATACATAATAATTCAATAAAATTAAATTCAAAAAATGGTATAGAATTTTATTCTTTAGTTGGTACTTCAGGCACTCAAATATATGAAAATGATTTATGTACAAATAGTGGATCATATGATATTAATGTTAAAAACTCAGCTATGATGCTTTCTCCAAATATAATAACAAATAATAATTGTAATCTAACTAGAAAGAATATAAATGGAGTAATAACCGGATGTGATAATCCTTGCGCAGCAGGATTAAGTTTATGTGATCGCGCAGAAGCAGCAAGTTTAACAGGCGCAGATACAATACTTTCAGATGACGGCGCAAGAACATATTATTTGATAAACAGCTGTGGAACAATATACGCACGACCAATCGGAGAAACAGAAACAAGAGTTGGTCATTACATTCTAGCGCAAAACATTAACACTACTGGAACATGTTTAGAAATAGCGCGTGATGATGTTGAGATAGAAGGGTGTGGCAAAGAGATAAAAGGAATAAGTGGCGGCTTTGGAGGAACACCTGGCCGTTCAATAGAAATAAAAGACCAAAAAAATATTTTAATTAATAATGCCACTTTTGCATCAGAAATAAGATTTGAAGGAACAAATGAAAACATAATAATACAAAACTCAACAGCTAAAAATATTTTCAGAATTTTAGAAGATTCAGAAATTCTATTTGATAACTGTAAATTACAAAGTACAAGC
>JBAZFO010000031.1 GCA_041653315.1 Candidatus Micrarchaeia archaeon
TTGCAATTCTTGATTAATTAAAGTCTGAGTTAAACCAGGGGTGATATATAATTTAAATGCTTTTTTATATATTATTTTTTCAAATGAATCTTCTGTTGGTATTGTACTATCCTCTTCTTCAGTTTCTTCTTCAGCCTCTTTAATCATTTCTTCTATCTCATCTTCGCTTCTATTCTTTTTGATTTTTTTTATTTTTAATTTTTGTTTTCCACTTCCAGTTGAAGGTGCAAAAGCAATCCTATCTATCTCTGATAATGTTGCTAAATAATCTTTATATTCTGGAGGCATCTCAATTTCTTCTTCTTCATCAAATAAACTTTTTTGTGTTTTCTCTTCTGTTTTTTCTTGCGGTTTTTTAACTTCGAATGTTTTATGTCCTCCCATTTCAACTTCAACTAATCTTTCAAATAATTTCTCTAATGAAGGCATTAATTTATTTTTAGAATCTTCAGATTGGAAATATTTTTCTAAAGTTGGCATAAGTCTCTTTTTTATTTCTTCTCTTCTCTCATTTTCTTCTTCTTTATCTTTTCCTTCCTCTATCTTTCTTGCTTTATCCATTTTTTCAGCTAAAATTTCTCCTAATGGTATTATTTCTGTTTCATTATCTTTCCAAGAATTAATTATTTTTTTAGCTGTTTCTTTAACTTTTTCATCTTTATCATAAGTTAATTCATAAACTGCAAAAACTGCAGTTGGTGATTCTGGATAAGAAGATAATTCTTTTGCAGCTTTTAATCTAATCTTTGCATCTGCATCATAAGATAATTTAAACCAATATTCTATTTTTTTATCTGACAAATTAAACACCTAAAATACTTTTTCACCAATATAAACTTCTAATCCATTAGCATTTATTTTAAATGGAACTAATTCTTCAACATATTTTGTTCCTCTCATCTTAACTACTTCTAATGCTCTTACTCTTTTTTCTGCTCTTTGTAAATTATATAAATTAATTATTCCATCTGCAATAAATTGTTCTACTGAAAAAAGCATATTTGTTCTTTCATATGAAGAATATTCATAAGTTAATAAAGTAGTACACTGTAATCCACTTATTAATGAAAGAAGCTCTTGTATTGTTTGTCTGTATTTTGACTTTTCAGAAAAATTAGTTTTCAATACTGTTGCTGAATCAATAACTGCTCTAGATACATCATGTTCTACAATATACTTTTCTAAAATATCTACTAAAGCAAGAACATCTAATGATTCGGGTTTAACAATAAATATTTTTTCATTTTCTATTAATTTATCTATATCTTTCCAAGTTTTAAATGTAGATTTTATATTTTCTAAAATAGACTCTTCACTTTCAACTAATGATATAAAAACACCTGGTTCTCCTTTTAAAGCACCTCTGTATATAAACTCAAAACTCAATAAAGTTTTACCTGTACCTGGCCCACCACAAATAGAAATATCATGATATTTTGGTATTCCTCCATATAATATTCTATCCAAACCTTCTATATCAAAAGGTACTTTTTCCACAACACCACCTATTTATCTTTTTTAAGGTCTTTTATTTTAGACTGCATTCTTTTTTCTTGAAGATCAAGTGTTTCTAATCTTTTAGAAATTACTTCTTTTTTTTCTTTTAAATCATTTTCTGCGTCTTTTTTTGAAACCTCAATTAATAAACTACCTGCAGATTTATAAATTAAACCTTTTGCATTTTCTAATTCTTTTAAAGCATGGTCAAATTCTTTTTCTTGCATGCTTAATTGTTGTTTTTGCATATTTAAAATTTGAATTTGTTGCTGTAAATTTCCTTCATCCATATTTATCTTTCCTCCATATTATCTATTTTTTCTGTCATTGACAAAATGCGTAAATAACTATTAATAACAGACCTAAGTATTACTGCATCTTTTGCTGTAATATTAATAACAACTATGTTTTTAATTCTTTCAATTTTAGATGAAAATCTTTCTGAGTTTTTCATTTCTGTATTAAGTACTTTTTGTATATTAATTGCTTGATTTTCAGTTTTACAATTAATTTTTAAATTATTTTCTAATTCCATGTTATCCCTAATTTTATATACTTAGCATATTTTAAATAGTTTTGTGAATTAAATATTAACTTATTTCATCAAACAATTTTGTAATCTCCTTAAGATCAAGGTGAAGGATTTTATTTTCATCCATACTTCTAATGCACTCTTCAGTAAAACCAGACTTTGAAACAACTAAATAATCATATTTTCCTTTAATACTCACATATTTAGATTTCCGTATTAATTCATTAATAATAGAAAAATTTTCTGGTTTTGAGTTCCATTTGATTTCACCTAAAAGAATAATATGCCCTTCTTTTGGATTATGCGCAAGAATATCTATCTCATTTCCATTTCTATCCCACCATCCACCGATACTCTCAAAACTTATTAATTGCTCTTTTATTTTTTTACCTTGGTAACACACTAAAAGCTCTTTTATTATGTCCTCAAATACCTTTCCAACATATGCATTTAAATCTCTATTTATTATTTGCATAACATACTCTCTGTTTCCTAAAGTTATTGCAGATTGATTTTCAAAAATAAATTTATACCAAAATTTAAAAAAATTATCTTTTATTTTATATCTTCGCAGTCTTTCTTTTCCAAGAACTGGATCATTTTTTTCAACTAGGTCAAGCAAATTTTCAAGTTTGAATATATATGGGGGTAATGTTGTTGAAGATATTTTTGTAAAATCCTGAATTTCTTTTAAAACTTCTTTTCCAGAAGAGATTGATTGTAATATGGAATTATATCTTGCATGAATCCTAACGCTTTCATATTCAAGGAGTGTTTTTGGTTCATCTGATAATTCTCCATTTTCAATTAAAATCAATTCATTTATAGCACTTAATGAATCTGTAAATTTCTTTGCTTTTTCTAAATAATAAGGAGTTCCACCAAAAATGGAATAACATAATATTTTTTCCTCTTCTGAATAATCACTAAACATCATACGAAAGTCATTATATTTAAAAGGGGAAATTTTTATCTTTAAAGCACGGCCATAAAGTGCACCTGCTTTACTATTTGTTATTTTCTGCATCATACCTATAGATGAACCAACAAGAACAATCATTATTTTATTATTTTTAAATTCAATATCCCAATGTTTTTGCAACGAAGTGATAAATTCAGGAGACGTGTCAAGAAAACGCTGAAATTCATCTATAACTAAAATAAAATTCTCTTTATTTCCTATATATTTAAAAAAATCTTCAAAATCACCAAATATAATATTCTCCTTCAACTGTTCTTGTACTGCTTTTGATAATGCGTTTAGCTGAACATTTCTTTCTGCAAGGTCAACATAAAAATAGAGTTTTTTTGCATCAATTTTTTCCATAAACTGCCGTATAAGTTCTGTTTTTCCAACTCTTCTTCTCCCATAAATTGCTAGCATAACTCCATTTCCTTTTTTAATTTCATCATATTTAGTATTTAATATATTCATTTCTTTTTTGCGATCATAAAATTTTGTTCTTTCATTCATAAATTCACCTTATATTATCATGATAATATTATAATATTATTATGATAATATTATTTTATAAACCTTTCCAAACGAACAAAACATTACAATAGTAAGCCAAAAACAATGTTTTTTTTCTTTTAATATATATTAAATTCAGTAGGAAAGAATTTAAAAAAATTAATTATATACATAAATTTATTTAATAAAGAAAAGGTAAAACTTTTAAAAAATATATTTAAACTTTATACTTATTTTGATAAAAAAGGTAAGCATATTTTTATTACACAATAAAAATAATATTAATAATTTATTTTAACTGCAATTCTTCTTGTAATTCTTGACTAAATCATAAAAACAAACTTTATTTTTGTAATTTATATATTTTAATAACTATAAGAATAATGCTATTTTTATTTTGAATATATTTAAAGATTTTATATTTTAGAATATTTATCTTAAATTCTATTAAAAATAATTGGTTTATAAAAATATTAAATTAATTAACATAGTTATATTTTTAAATGTGTTGTTTGTATCTTTATTATGACTAAAAAGAAAAATAGAAATATTGTTCTTCTTAAAAAAATTGAAGAATTAAAAAATGAAATAGATTATAATAATTTTGAATATAAAAAGTATTTTCAACCAATTTGTTATTTAATTCCAAACAAAAATAAAGAAAGACTGGATCTTCAAATTATTAATGAAAAAATGATTAAAAAAGAAGGATTAGTATATATTTTTGTTATTAAAAATAAAATTTTTAAAATCGGACATACAATAAATTCAATAACAAAACGGATTCAATCATATAATTGTGGAAAAACAGAGTATAGAATAAGTGGAACAAATTCAACCACAAATTATTTTGTTTTACAAAGCTTATTAAATATAAATAAAAAAGTCAGTATTTATGCATTTTTTCCAGATCAACCAAAATATAAGTTATTTGAAAAAATATATACGGACAGTTACCCACCTGCAAAGAGAGCAGAAAACATAATATTAAACAACTTTATTAAAAAACATAATAAAAAACCAATTGGTTGTACTCAAAGATAAATTACTTTTTCTTTAGATATGCACCATTAAATTTTTTAATAAATTCTGATTCTTCTTTTGTAAATTTAAAATTAATAAATATCGGAAAATTCTGTAATATTCTTATATTATTAAAATTGCCATATCTTGTTATATTATTTAAAAAAATATAAATCTCGTTGTTTAATTCGTTTGATATTTTTTCCGCCTCTAGTTTTGAATTACATCTAATAAATGCAATACTCTGAGTCATACCACAATTATCTACAAATGTTTTATATTGATTGGTTAAAGAAATAAATACTTTCCATCCTTCTTGGTATTTATGGGGTATTTTACTATAAATAATTTGAGAAGGAGTATGATATATTTTATATTTATAAAGGGCATCTGGCAATATTGATAAAACTTCTTTTTTTGTATATTTATGTAGATAACTTGAGGTTTCAATATTATATTTTAACAGATTTGAATTTAATGTTTTATCAATAATTAACTTTACAATATTTGAATAATAAAGTGGGATATATTTAGAATCTATATTTAATCTTGCTTTTTCTTTATTTTTAATTTTATAATAATTATCTATAAAAAACTCCTGTGTATTTGGTTTTTTTTGTAATAAAAACCAGGAAAAAGAAGAACCAACTTTGGGAAACCATTTCTTTGCTCCATGTATATTCAAATAAATAAATTGATATCTACTTAAAATTTCTGGTATTTTATTACTATCTGCATATGACATCCAATTGTCTGGTACAATAAATAGAATATATCCATTTTTCTTTGTTATATTTATTGCTTTTAAAATAAATTTTCTCGACATATTATGATTTTTTGCCGTTCTTTTTCCATTAGTAAATTTAGCGTATGGGGGATTTGCTACAACCAAATCATATTCCTCTTTATCCTCAAATTCTAAAAAATCTTTTTTTGATATATTTATATCTTCACCGAATATTTTTTTAATATTATTTAATCTTTTCTCATTTATATCATTAAAATATAAATTTTTTAATTTTGTTTTTTGTAGAATATATGCATGAAAATTACCATTTCCACAACAAGGATCCAATATCTTTAACTCTTTACTTTCCCAAAAAGAAGGGGGGATTACATTAATCATATCTTCAACACAACCCATAGGAGTACAAATATCATTTGAATTAACAAAATGACTTTCATCCAAATTAAGTTTATCTAAATACTCTTTAACTTCACTATATGTATTTTTATTAAAAGAAATGTTTTGTGTATTCATATTATCATCTTTAATATGAATTCCCAAAATACGTTTTTAAATCTTTCCAAAGAGTAGATTTCCGGATTAACCGAAGAGAATAAATAAATTAAGTCTCTTAAGATGTCTTTTTCTTTAAATAAATAAACTTAGTTGGTGGTCTTTTTTCTAGATTAATCAATAATTTTGATTCAACTTCAATCAAGCTTTCAAAAAATTTAATCAAATTATTTTTTAATTCTTTTGTCCTTATTCTTTCATTATCAGATTCAAAATCTATTTTAAATCCATGCTCCTTACGTATTTTTAAATCATATAAATAACACAAAATGAAAAAAATATTAGTTATAGTTTCAGAAATGCATTTGCGTATTTCAGTTGATCTAGTCAACCCATAAATATTAAAAAAAGAATAATAATATTCATAAAAATATCCATAGGCATTATGTTCTAATAAATCAGTTATTAGTTCTTTTTCATCTCTTTTTTTAATCATTTGAATTAACTCATTATAAAAATCTATACCTACAGCAGAAAAATAACCAAAATTTTGATCTAGTGTAAATAGTTTGCGTTCAAATTTAAAACTAAAAAAATTAAAATCACTAATTTCAAGAGCTAAACGTTGTAAAATTATTTGTTCTTCTTTCAGTATTTTTTTATTTTGAAATTTAGTATAACATTCATTCGTAACCATTCCAAGAATAAATGTAACAATTAAATTTATAATCTCTTTCATAATAACTCTTTAAAATTTTTATTTTTATAATCTGTAATTCTTTTTGTTAAAAAAATAAAATAATAAAAAAAATAAAAAAAAATTAATCAGTGTTTATTTCTCTAGCTAAAGGCGCTCTGTTTTTATAAACAATCCTATACCCACAATAAGGGCATCTTACAAATTTTCCATCTTCAATAGATTTTACTTCTTTATTACATCTTCCACAAATATACATATTAACACCTTCTAGAATTAATTTTTATCATCTAATTTTCTTTTAATTTCTCTCCCAGGAGTTGTTGTTGGAGTATATGCTCCACCTGCAAATTCAGAACCGCAAGAATTGCATTTCCAAACTGCATTTGAAACTCTTTTAAGAGATACTTTTCTACAAGTTGGACATTCATAACTATCATTTTTTAATTTATCCATAGTTTTTGCACGTTTTCTTATTTTTGTTCCGCCTCTTACTTGTTTACTTACCATATTTCACACCTCAAGCATTATCTATTAATTTTTTTAGTTCCTTGCTCTTTTTAAATGCTATGTCTATAGCATATTCTAAATCTTCTTGGGTAAAAGAACCAGAACCCCATTTTTGTATTGCACAAACATTACCTTCATCACTTATTCCTAAAGTAATTCTTGCATCCATTCCTCTTTCCTCATCTAAACAAGGATCTAATATTAAAGTACTATTTATTTTAGCAAATGTATGTGTAGTTACTGTTTTGGAAATATCTAATACTCCTTCATATTCTCCTTTTATTATTTGCCCGTTTTCAATTTTTGGTATTTTTGTACATTGTAATGCAGCCATTGCAGCTAAACCTGATGCATCAATTAAATTTCCATCATGGTCCATTACATAAATATCTAAAAATATTGAAAGAACTTTTCCATCAGCAACAAATAATTTTTTCATATCAACTAATTCTGCTGCTCTAATTCCTCTATCAACAATTCTAGCTAATTCAACTGCTTCATCAGTTGGTGGGCCTGGGTCAAATAAGTATGAAGCTGAAGGCATTAATTCTGCTGATGTAGATAAAACTCCTTCATCTTCTCTATCTGAAAATGGTTCGCCCATTCCAATTTTAACTGAACATAAAACTTGAGACTTGCCCATTCTTACTAATGCAGAACCTTCTGAATATTCTAAAATATTCTTTTTAACAAAAATATCTCTATAAGATAAATGATCTCTATCATCTATTCTTTTTCCTGCTGAGATAAGACTTTGTATAGTATCTTTTTTTAATTCATCTAAAATTTCCATATTAATCCCCCTATATATCTATAAAACTCTCTTTTTCACCAATATTTTGATAAACTTCTTTTAAAGCATTAACTTGTAATTCATGTACTTTTTCTCCTGCTTTGAAAGCTAATTCTAATGCTTTTTTCATATCTTCTTTGCTCATACTACCTTCCATTTGTAATAATAATATATCTTTATTTCTTTTTGAAAAAGCAATAGCACAATCTGCTTGTCCTTGACTGTCTTCAATATAATCTAAATCAACAACTATCTGATCTTGAACTTTACCAATAGCTAATGCTGAAACCATATCTTTCATAGGTATTCCTGCATCTGCTAATGCAACTGCTGCTGCTGTGACTGCAGCACATCTTGTTCCACCATCTCCTTGAAGTACATCAACAAAAATTTCAATTGCTGCTTTTGGAAAATTTTCTGTAATAATTACATTTTCAAAAACTTGTCCTATTACCATAGAAAGTTCCTTACTTCTTCTAGAAGGTCCACTTCTTCCATGTTCTCCTAATGAAGAAAAAGGAGACATATTATATATACATCTTATTCTAGCACCATATGGGCTTGCTAAATGTCTAGGTATACATTCTTTTGGACCGTATACTCCTGCAATAATTTTATTATTGCCCCATTCAATATATGCTGAACCATCAGCATCATTTAAAACATGTGCTTTTATTTTAATTGGTCTTACTTCCCCAAATTCTCTTCCATCATGTCTTTTTCCATTTTTAAATAATTCGATTTCTTCCATTTAATCACCTTTTAATTAGAAACTTTCAGATATTCTTGCATTTTATCTGTTAACCCAGAAGTATGCGCTTCTCTTACAATTTTTCTTATTGCAGCTATTGCCAAAGCTACATTTCCTTTTTCACTTATCCAAATAAATCCATTTTTACCTACGAAGATACTGCATTCAGTTGCGTCTCTTATAAGAGTAATCATAGAATTATTTCTACCAATTATTCTTGGGATTTTAATTGAAGGAACTTCAATTATCTTTCCTTTTTTTAATACTTTAACTTGTCCTAAATCTATTTCTCCAACTTCATTTACATTCATTACTCTAGCAAAAACAATTTCTCCATAATCCAATTTTTCTCTAACTGATCTATCTGGTAAAAAAGCAGTATATGGAGTATTCATTTCAATATCGTATCCAGAAAATTTTACATCTGAAATTACACCAATCACATAATCATCAAATTTTGGTTCATATGGTCCTTTTAAAGGAATTATTTTATCTTCTTTTTTAAAACCTAAAACTGCAGAATATGTTTTTTCATCTTCAATAAATACATATGGAAGATTTAAGGGTTTGTCCGCAATTTTATCTCCGGGCATTATCATCTCTTCTGTCATAATTTTCACCTTTTTTAATCTAAAATTTTTGTTTCAACATTACCATGGGTAAATGAATTTATTTTATTATAAAATTCCATTTGAATACCAGCAGGTATTTCAATCACAGCAACTAGATATCCAGTACTAGTCCACTGTTCTTTTTTTATACCGAACTCTTTTAAAAGCCCATAGCTCCTTTGCGAATACTCTGGAGGTACTTTAACAGCTATTTGTATACGTTTAAATTTAATTGGTAAAACAGGTTTTAATACATTAACAACTCCTTCAACTTGAGTTTCTGCTGATTTAAATGGATCAATATGTATTCTAACTTGTTCTAATGCATTCTCTAATCTTACTCTTGTGTGTGGAGCATTTGTTCTAGGATCAATTGATTCTCTTAAAATTATTGCTATTACTTGGTTTGTTTTTTCTTCAACTAATTTTCTTCTTAAATTAGTAGTAATTGGAACTTCACCTAAAAGAATTATTTGTTTTGCAATTTCTAAAGGGTCTGTTGTACCAAAATATTTTATTAGACACTCATCTTTATGTCTTTCCCCGTTTTTTGCATCTTTAAATATTTCATCAGAAGCAAGAACTTGTCTTATCTCTTTTATTTTTCCTTCTTTATACTCATATGCTTTTTCTGCATCCACAAGTATTTCAAACCTAATATCATCTCTATCATAATGCGCTACAAGCGCCGTATCTAATGAAGTCAAAAAATCACCTACAAATAAGAAGCAACTTCTTTATCTGATAATTCTCTAAACATTTTATCTTTAGTAGTACAAATAGCAATTTCAACTGTTTCTTGATTGATTGGTGTTTCGCCTGTTTTTTTCAAAGCTTTAACACATAATTTAATTCCTTCTTCTATTGAAATTCCTTTTTTATAATTTTTTTCTAAAAATTCTTCTCCTTCTTTTTTACTTCTTCCTATTACTCCAGCATTTAAACCAATTACTGAACCACTAGGTTCTGTTTCAAATAAATAAGGTTCTTCATCAATTCCCCCAATTAAAAGAGAAACACCAAAAGGTCTGCCTCCCCCATATTGAGTGTATAATTGCATAACATCCCCTATCTCTCTAGCAATAGATTCAACTTTTGAAGGTTCATTGTAAGAAACTCTATGTTTTTGAGCTTCAACTCTTGCAAAATCAATTAATCTTCTTGAATCACCAACAATTCCACTAGCTGTTGCCGAAATATGATCATCAATTGAAAATATCTTTTTCATTGATTCTGGTACTAATAATGGAGATTGTATATTTTTGAAAGATACAAGAATAACTCCTTCTTTGCATACCATTCCAAAGGCTGTTGCGCCCATTTTTACTGCTTCTTTAGCATATTCTACTTGAAATAAACGTCCGTCTGGACTAAATACAGTTATAGCTCGATCATAAGCCTGTGGAGAAACAGGATACATATTTTCACCTCTATTTAAATTAATATAATTCTTATATATTTTTTTATTTCTTATTTGTTAAAAAATATTATTAAAAAGTATATTTAAAAAGCTTCTGCTAATTCATTTGTCTATCATACAAGAACATTTAAAAACACCAAAAACTAAAATAAGGTATGGGAAATTTAAAAAATAAGCAACAATATACACTAGAAATAGAAAATGCATTTAAACAAGTAGTAGATAAAAATATACCTTTAACTTTTCCATTACCTCATGAAGAACCAAATATCTTAAAGGAAATTTTAAAAGATAAAAAAACTGTTTTAACTTTAGCTGGATATGGATATGGTTTCTCTTTTCTCGAAAATTCTGAAGTTATATCAATAGATTTATGTCCTGCACAAATCGCCCAAAATTTAATATTAAAATCTATGTGTATAACCTTTGAGTATGATCAATTTATAGATATTATTAAACGGTTAGAAAAAAGAAAAAAATTAGATGAAAATGAAATTAAAAAAATCTTAAGTGAGATTCCAAACACACTAAAAGAGATATCTACTGAAATATTAAATTTCTTACCTTACTATTTTCAAGGTAATTTAATTGGAAAAAATATAACTTTACTATCCTTTTTTCCTTTTGCTGAAAATAAAGATCATTATGAAAATACAAAAAGAAATCTCATTGATGGAAAATTTAAAATTTATCTAGGTCGTATTCCAAATGATTTAGAATTATTTACTATTGAACAAATAGATGGTTATTATTTTTCTAATATCACAGATCACATTTCATTTGAAGAAAAAAAAGAATTGTGTCGCCAACTTAAAAACTCAAAAACAAACTCTTCTATTGTATTTGCAGACATCAGATTTCCAATGAAAAATAACAAGATTAAAACATTTAATGAAGATTTAAATCAATTGATAGAATTAAATGAATTTAAAATAAGAGATTCATTTATTAGAATCAGCCCAATTCTAGAAACTGAAATTAGATATTCTATTTTTGATAAAAAATAAACATATAAAAACTTTACTTTCTAATAAATTAAAGATAAGGTGAAATTTATGAGATTTATTGCATTACATAGTGATTTTATTGAAATCAAGCCTGTTTCAAAGGCGCTTAAAACGGCTAAAGATATTTCTAAAGAAATGGAAAGATTTGAAGAATGTTTAGTAGTGTTAACTGCAATTGAAAAAAAAGATGAAGGAACTGAAATAGCAAAAAAATCAGTAAAAGAAATAATAAATATTGCAGAACAAGTTAAAACAAAAAATATTGTTTTATATCCATGGGTTCATTTAAGTTCAACACCTTCCTCACCAGATGAAGCACAAAGAATATTAAAAACCATTTCCGAATTATTAAATAAAGAAAACTATTCAATAGAAACTGCTCCTTTTGGTTGGTATAAAGCATTTACAATTTCTTGTAAAGGACATCCATTATCTGAATTATCTAGAGAAATCTATGCAGATGAAAAAGCAGAAGATGAAAATGAATCTATTAAACAAGAATCAAAGAAAAAATCAGAATTTTTTATTTTAACACCCGAAGGAAAAGAAATAGAATTAAATAAATTTGATTTTTCTAAATATCAAAATTTAAAAAAATTTTCAAATTATGAAGAAAGCGGAAAAAGAACAGATGAAAAAGAACCCCCACATATAAAATTAATGAGAGAACATGGAATTGCAGATTATGAACCAGGAAGCGACAGCGGAAATATAAGATGGTACCCAAATGGTACTTTAATGAAAAGACTATTAGAAAGGGAAATAACTAAATTTTGTGTAGAATATGGGGCAATGGAAGTTGAAACTCCCATTATGTATGATTTTGAACACCCAACTTTGAAAAAATATTTAAATAGATTTCCAGCAAGGCAATATAATGTTATTTCAGATAATAAAAAATTCTTTTTAAGATTTGCTGCTTGTTTTGGAATGTTTTTAATGACACACGATGCAGTTATCTCTTATAAAAATTTACCTGTAAGAATGGTTGAAATAACTAGATATTCATTTAGAAGAGAACAAAGAGGAGAATTATCCGGTTTAAAAAGATTAAGAGCATTTACAATGCCAGATATGCATACTTTTTGTAAAGATGTTGAATCTTCAAAAAAAGAATTTTTCTCTCAATTTAAAAAAGCAATGGAATTTTTAAAAATAAGCGGGATTAAAGAATATGAAGCAGCATTCAGAGTGCAAAAAGAATTTTATGATGAACATAAAAATTGGTATACTTCAATGATAAAAGAATTAGGAAGACCTGTTTTATTAGAATTATTTGATATTAGATACGCATACTTCATTACAAAATTTGAATTTAATTTTGTTGATGCATTTTCAAAAGCAGCTGCTTTATCTACTGTTCAAATAGATGTTGAAAACGCAGATACTTATGATATTTCATATACTGATGAAGATGGAACTAAAAAAAGACCATACATCCTACATGCATCAATAAGCGGTGCAATTGAAAGAATAATTTACGCTTTATTAGAACAAGAATATATGAAAAAAGATGGAAAGCCTGAATTTCCATTATGGCTTTCTCCAACACAAGTAAGAATTATACCTATTACTGAAAAACAAAAAGAATATTGTTTCGATTTATTAAAAGAAATTGAAGAAGCAAATATTAGAGTAGATATAGACGATACAAATGAATCATTAGGAAAAAGGATAAGAAATGCAGAAAAAGAATGGATTCCATATACAATAGTAATTGGTGAAAAAGAAATGGAAGAAAAGATTCTAGCAGTAAATATTAGAAACGAAGAAAAGAAAAATATGAAAAGTAAAGAACTAATTGAAGAAATTAAAGAAAAAGTAAAAGATAGAAGTTTTATGATTTTAAATATGAATAAACAAATTAGTTTAAGACCAATAATCTAAGTGATGAAATGAAAATTGAAAATAAATTTTTCTGGGGGATACTTGGGATAATTGTTATTACTTTATTTGTTTTTTCAGTTATTTTAATATATGAAGGAGAAGAATATAAATCTCAATATGTTTCTTGCGTTAATAATTATAATAACCTAGTCGGCAATTATAATTTAGTATTGCAAGCATATAATTATACTGAAAATACCCAAGTATTAGAATATAATGACATTGTTGATAAATATAATTCATTAGCTGATAAATATAATATTATATTAAAAGATTATGAATCTATAAAAACAAATTATTTAATTCCTCCTTATATTCAAGTATTAAATAGAACAATTGTACTAAAATTTCAATTTGAAAATGATACTTCAACTCAAACTTGGTCATGGCCAATCGAAGATCTAGAAACTTCTTTTTTTAAAGGAAAAATAATGAGAGAAAAAGACATTGATGAAATGGATTTATATATCCCAAATTTATCAAATAAATTTAAAGATTATTCAAGATATAATTTTATTAATGAACAAATGGCTATTGAATTAAGACCTTATATTGAAACAGAATATTTTGAAGAATTCGGAAAATATATTTATAATAAATTTTCAACTGATGAAGAAAGAATTGGGTCAGTTTGGTATATAATCACAAATTTAATTAGATACACCCCAGAAATAAAAGAAACTCCAAGACTACCTTTAGAAACATTATTAGGCGCAGGTGGAGACTGCAAAGACAGTTCAATTTTAATCGCAAGTATATTAAAATCAAT